>DAOVJK010000191.1 GCA_030673265.1 Pseudomonadota bacterium
ATTTAAGAAATTGAAACTTATTTCGCAACATAATTTTCTCCTCAAAAGCAGCTTCAGCTGCTTTTCAAACGAATAATTTAAAACCAGTAATTAAACCAGCCTTGATCAGTTTTTTTTAATTAAAACAACTTCCATCTCCTGACCGTTCCCGGAAAGCTTAGCAGGCAGATTCATAAGTTCAGCGAGAATCTTAAGAAAACGGTAGTGCAGATAAGAAGCCTTCTCCTTATCCACCAAGCTGACACTGTGCGTGAGGAATTTAGCTATTTTAAAGCCCGAATGTTCGGCTAACAAAGACACCGACTTTTGATTATAAAAACTAATATGACCACCATGCTTGTCAATACTAAAATACTCCCAAGCCCCTTTCAAAATCTTTACAGACCAGCTTGCCGAGTTGCCGGTCCGGATAACCAATACACCCTTCTTCTTGAGCAGCCGACAACATTCTTCAATTAGCGGGCGGATATCCCTTACATGTTCAATTACCTCGAACAGGGTTATAACATCATAGCCTTCTGAAGAAAGCCCTGCATCCTGCAGAAAAGCATTATGAACATTCAACCCGACCTTTTTCGCGGCTTCTGCAGCTGCTTTAGCAGGCTCAACCCCCTCAACATTGACTCCTAGCTTTCTGGCAGTATTAATGAATGCCCCGCTGGAACAACCAACATCAAGAAGAGTTAACTCATGGGGGTCTTTGCCTGTCAAACCCTTTAGTCTTTTAAAAAGTTTGATAGTAGTTCGCGCCAACCTCGGTAAATTTTCCGGCGGCGGCCAAGTTCCCTGCGTATCATCGAACTCTACCATAGAATCCAGATAACGACTCTCGCTGCACTGGCTGACCAGATGCCCGCAATTAACGCAAAGCTTCAAGCACCCCTCTGGAAGTATCATCTCCGTATCTACCAACTGAGAATCGCAACCGACCGGGCATGCATTTATATATTTCTCTTCAGCCATACCAAACTAACCTCCTGATTTTATTTCTTTTCATCTATACCATCCGCAGCTATGCAGATTTCCCTTCCGATATATTCCTGCAATTTTTGCAAATTTTTCGACCAATTATCACATAAGCCGTCGGCCCTCACCCGCTCAATCAATCGGGTGAACTGCTCGACTATGCTTCGCTCCCGATCCTCACAGCATTTTTTTGCGTAATTATATAACTGGGGTAGTTCATGAATTTATCGATTGTTGTGTTTTATAAACCTATTGAAGCCCCAAACACCCGAGGCAAAAGAACGATTTCAGCCCTTGTTGATCTGCTGCTCCCATCGCCAAGCATGTTCGATGATAACTTCCAATTCCTGATATTTAGGAGACCAACCCAACTGCAATCTGGCCAGGGAGGAATCGGCAATCAGGACCGCAGGATCGCCCGGCCGGGACGCTCCGTATTCAACCTCGATCTTTTTACCGGTCACCCTTGCCGCCGTTCCTATTACCTCGCTGACGGAGAAGCCGTTTCCGTTGCCCAGGTTGTAGGATACACTTGTCCGGTTTGTCCATAAGCTCTGCATGGCAAGATGGTGGGCGTCGCAAAGATCTGAAATATGGATATAATCGCGGATGCAGGTGCCGTCTGCAGTTTCATAGTCCCGTCCGAAAACGGTAATCTCCGGCCTCCTGCCCGAGGCAACCTGTAAAACCAGCGGGATGAGATGGCTCTCGGGGTCATGCCTCTCACCCAATAAACCATCGGGGTCAGCCCCGGCCGCATTGAAATAACGCAGGCAAGCGGATTTCAACCCGTAGGCCCGGTCATAATCGGCCAGCATCTGCTCCACCACCAGCTTGGTTGTACCATAGGGATTAACCGGTTGCTTTTTGTGCTTCTCATCAATTGGAATATATTGCGGATCTCCGAAGATGGCCGCTGTCGAGGAAAATATCAGGGAACGGACATCATGGGCAACCATGGCGTCCAGGAGATTCTGAGTGTTGCTGACATTATTACGGTAGTAAATAGCCGGATCGGCCACCGATTCTCCCACCATGATAAACGAGGCGAAATGCATGACCCCAATAAAATCTCCTTCCCGCAAAAGGCGGTCCAGCAAGTCCCGATCAGCCAGATCGCCCTCCACAAACTCACCGCCAACCACAGCATCACGGAAGCCATTGGAGAGATTGTCTAGAGTCGTTACTTGGTATCCCCGGTCAATAAGCATCTTGACCATATGGGAGCCAATGTAGCCAGCCCCACCAACCACCAGTATTTTTGCCAATCTAGTTGCCATTATCATTTCTTCACACAACTATCCACCCTCGCGACGTTACTATAATATCCAGGTATTATGTGCAACAAGATTAATAAAATTGCATACCGATTTTTAATATTTATCCAGACCATCCTTCGCAACACAGGCCTTATTATCGATATGCTCAAGTAACCTCCGCATATTCTGCGACTCATTGTCCCGAGGCTGGTCTCTATGCCATAAATGCAGTACTGTCGACGCAAAACGCCCATCTTTTCTGGCAACACCGGAGTTTATCAACCGGTTTACCAGTTCCGCATCTTCATGGCCCCATCCGACAAAAGATTCATCGAAACCGTTAACCTTGTAAAAATCATCTCGCCATATTCCCAGATTACAGGTTTTGGCTCCTTGCCATTTATTTATGATTAACTTACGGAAAAAGCCATCAGGCAGCTTGAATAACGGCATAATACGATTTACAGAGCCATCAAACCTGGCTTTAATAAATCGCAGAAAAGACCATCTATAAAATTCAAGAGACCCAGAGAAAGCTTCCTTTGTAAAGGATTCACTCAATAAAACCCGGTTGCCGGCCACAAAGCAGCCCTTCTCAGCCAAGCGGATATGGGTTGAAATAAAATCAGGAAAAACCGCGCAATCACCATCAAGGAAAAGCAGATAATCCCCCAGGCTTTTAGCCACAGCCCGGTTTCTGGCAGCAGCGGCCCGAAAGCCCTGATCTTCCTGGCGAACGTGGCTCAGGCGCACCGGATAATCAGCGGCAACTCCAGCAATCATCGCTGCAGTTTCCGCCTTTGAGCCATCATCAGCAATTATTACTTCAAACCGTTTGCTGGTTTGTAGGGCTAGAGAAGCAAGTATCACGGCCAGAGCCTCTGGCCAGTTATAGGTAGAGACGATTATTGACACCAGTTTTATTTTATCATCCATGGGAATCGTCACCGCCTAGCCTCCAGCCAAGTTCCATTAACTTGAGGTACTTATAGTATGTCCCTTCAGCATTTGAGATAGCCAGCATAAAACCATGTCGGCCATCCAGAAAACCGGCCTTTAAAAAGTAGGTGGTAATGAAAGCACCCAACCCGTGCAACACAGCTCTGGTTAATCCTGAGCCTTGCCCGTCATTATATTTCTGTTCAGCGCCTAAAGTTGAATAACGGTTAACAACCGCCAGCACCTGTCCCAGATCCCGAAACGAGTAATGGATCAGATCATTCTGCAACCGACCCACCTGACCTGCGAAAAGGACCCGCTCATGCACCATATCTTCGGAAAATCTCGCCTGGTCGCGGCGGAACAGCCGCAACACATAATCGGGCCGCCAACCGCCATGGCGGATAAAGCGGCCACAGTAACTTGACAACCTGGGAATCTCGTAAGCATCTTGCCGAGGTTCCGACAACAGGGCCACGATCTCATCCCGCAATTCATTACTGACCCGTTCATCAGCGTCTATGGATAAAACCCAAGCGCCAGTGGCGTATTCCAAAGCAAGGTTTTTTTGGGGGCCAAAACCAAGCCAGTCATGGCCGTAAACCCGATCAGTAAACTCACGACAGATATTAACGGTCCGGTCGCTGCTGCCGGAATCGACCACGACTATTTCATCAACCCAGGTTAAAGACTCCAAACATGCACGGATATTGGCCTCTTCGTTCTTGGTAATTATGATCACTGAAACTGTTTTCATAGTGGGTCGCTCACCTAGTTGGCAATTTTGCTGAATTCGTCATCATATCCCAGGTAATTTTTATTCCGGTGGCCAAATCTACTGTGGGTCGCCAATTAAATGCATGGCTGGCTTTTTTAATATCAAGGACCACTTTCGGCACATCGAAATTGCGGCTTTCCCGTCGGATCACAAGCAATTTCCGGCCAACCGCCTCCTCCACGTAACCTCTTACTTCTTCGATAGAGTGCCCCCTGCCGCTACCACCGTTATAAACCCCAACCTTATCACTCTCAGCAGCGGCAACACACAATGCAGCCAGGTCTTTGACATAAACAAAATCCCGAACTACACCGCCATCACCCCAGATCTCAAGTTCTTCACCTTTCAGTGTTTTATTAAGGAATGTGCCGATAACACCCTGAACCCCGTAATGTCCCTGCCGTTCACCATATGGATTTGAAGCCCGGAGAACCACATAATCAAGGCCATGCAGTTGCTGAAACATGTGCAAGTAATTTTCCACCGCCACTTTGACGATCCCGTAGGAACATATGGGGCGGAGCGGATGTTCTTCAGGGATCGGCAACATCTCGGGTATTCCGTAAACAGTTCCCCCGGAAGAAAGGTACACCAATCTCCGCACACCGCTATCACGAATCAATTGAATTAATTTAACAGTAGCGACAAGATTTGACTCAATATCGAAGATTTGGTCCTGATTAGAGGTTGCGGGCGTAGTAGTACTGATCAGATGAAAAACGACATCAACCCCACTCAGGGCCTCTTCCAAAGCTGGAATGTCATTGAAATCCGCCAACCGGTAATCTACCTCCGCCAAAGGTGATCGAAATTGTTCCGGGGTACGAGAAAAAACCCGAACTTCATGCCCACTGGCAAGTAGCCGATCTACCACATATGAACCGATAAATCCGGTACCTCCCAACACCAGAGTTTTCATTAACACCTTCTTCGACAATCTTTTTTTAGACTTTGACAAACATGCCCGGAGTACCGTTGCCAAACAGCAATGCTTAAGCTTGTTATACTAAACTAATTTCGACTCTTTTGCTGATTTTTTAAACAGGCCAGGCAAGTGGGAAAACTCTGGGGTGGGAACATACTACCGGTATCACTCTTGTACGTCTTTGCCAAGTGATCAAAAAACGGTGCGATATCAATCCAGCAACGGTTAGTTATTTGCAATTACCCCTTAGTCACGATCAAGAATTGCTTCCACAGCAGAGGTCACCATCTCCACCGTGATTTTACGCATACATTCAGAATCTTTCGTACAGCTTTTTTTCAGACAGGGGCTGCAATCCATGTCAACCCGCAAGACAGTATGTTCTACTCCCCATGGCCCGGTTCGCCATGGGGCGGTGGCACCGAAAATAGCCACCAATGGCGTGCCGACTGCGGCAGCAATATGCATAGGCCCGGTGTCGGTCGATACGACAACTTTGGCCTCTTGATACAGAGCCGCCAGAGACATAAGGGATGTCTGCCCGGCCAGATTAACAGCTTTGCCGCTCATGCCACCAATGATCCGATCAATTTCAACCCGATCCACCGGACTACCGGTGAAAACAACAGAGCAACCACGTTGCAATAGCTGATCGGCAACCACGGAAAATCGCTCATTGAGCCAGAGCTTGGTAGGCCAGGTAGCCTGCGGATTTATTGCGACCAGGGGCTGTTGTCGGTTGATGCCGTGACCGGCAAGAATTGCGTCTATCTCGGCCCGCTCTTTATCAGTGACCGGCAAATCAAAGGTAATCTCGTCTGCCTCGATACCAATCGCCTGCAACAAAGTCATTTCCCGCCGCAGGGCGTGGGTATCCATATCCACCGGCGGAATCTTCTCATTGAGAAAGATGTAGCTGCATTCGGCATGTTCCATGCCGCGACCAAAGCCGACCTTGCGATCCGCCTTGGCCAGCCAGACCAGAACCCCGCTTTTCAAAAGTCCTTGAAAATCCAGCAGTAGATCGTAGCGAGTATCGCGCAGGGTACGGATAAATCCCCATACTTCCCGCCAAGCCTTTATAAACCCGGCAAAACCGCTCCTCATCTCCTTAACCCAATGCTTACGCCTGGAAATCAGGACCCGGTCCAGAGCCCGGTGCCCTTTGATAATATCTGCGGCAGCTTCCTCCACCAGCCACGTAATATGAGCTTCGGGGTATCGCTTGCGCAGGACATTCAGGGCAGGCAGGGTATGGGTAACATCACCGATAGCGCTGGTTTTAACTATTAGGATATTCA
>DAOVJK010000056.1 GCA_030673265.1 Pseudomonadota bacterium
GATCCCGGCAAGGTCGCCGGAATCAAGCAGGGTAATGATGTTTTTTTTCAAGGCACGTTGCCGCATAATCTTACCGGTTATGATCAGGAGAGGAGTGAGGCCAGGCGCTCGGCCAAGCGCTCACTGGAAAAGAGCAGGGACTCTATATCGAGAAAATCAAGGGCATGGTGGTCATACAGAACTTTGACCTTGGCCTCGAAACCGTCTTCCGGCTCCTCCTCCCAGAACAGAATCTGCTGGGGGATCATCGGCAGCACCTGGAATTGCAGGGCCAATGAGGCCGAACTACCGGCGAAAGCCTGGCCCCCGGCCTGTGCCGCCTTGGCGGCAATCTCGGCAGCCGGGCGGCCCTTGAAAGTGCTGGCAATCGGCTGCTCGCAATAGGTGGCCAGGGTCCTGACCTTGGCGAGAGAGTTGGGCATACTTTCCATGCCGATCCAGTTGCCAGCGGGGAGTCGGCCGCCGCCGGAATGGGCGTAATTGTAGAGCAGGATCTGGTCCCGGGGATCCTCCGGTTCGATTCCGGCCAGGAGAATACCCTCCCGAGCCAACTCCACGGTCTGGCCCAGATAGGTAAAGACAATGGCCTGATCCTGGAAGTCAGCGCCGATCCTGGCGGCCAGAACTGCGAAATCAAGCGCGGCGATCTTTCCTTTCAGGTGCTCGACCAGGGCCAGATCCCGTTCGCGGGCCGCATCTTCAAGATCAACCCCCCCGGTGCTTTCAACCTCCAGCCCCTCAAGCTTTATATAAGGACATTTCCGGGGGTCAACCCCGGTGGCACAGACCGCTGCGCCAAAGGCCAGGCAGGTCGGGAAGCCGCACTCTCCGCAGTTGTTTTTGGGGGTGCGGCTGACGATTTGCAGAGGATTCATGGCTTACCAGACAACCGGGTTATGCCATTTCTTTAACAGCAGCTACCACCGCCCGGGCCAGTTCCTGGCATTCTTCGAAATGCTCGGGGCGTGGAACGTTTCTGACCCGGACTCCGGGGTGGGCCAGCGGCAGGTTGATCGCTTCCATGACCTGGTTGATATGCTTGACCGCTTCACCGCTCCAGCCATAGGAACCGAAGGCGGCAACAACCTTGTTCTTTGGCCGCAACCCCTTGAAGTAGGTGATGAAATCAGCCATCACCGGCAGCATATTGTTGTTCAGGGTGGATGAGCCGAGGATCAAGGCCTTGGCATCAAGCACGTCGGTCATGATATCACTGCGGTGATTGACCTTGAGATTCAGCATTTTCACCTCCAGGCCGCCGCGGGCAAGTTCACTGCCGATAACCTTGGCCATTTTCTCGGTGGAATGCCACATGGAGTCATAGATAACCAGGACCTTATCGGCGGAAATATAGTTACACCAGCGTTCATAGGCACTGATGATTTCACCGCAGCTCTCCCCCCGCCAGATGACCCCGTGATCCGGGGCAATCATGTCGATTTCAATACCCATCTCCGCAACCTTTGCCAGCAGTCGCTTTACATTGGGAGAAAAGACGGTGAGAATATTCGAGTAATACTTGGCGGCCTGATGCATCAGGTCGCAATCATTCAGTTCATCGGCGTATCTCTCCGTGGAAGCGATATGCTGGCCGAAGCCATCGGAAGAGAACAGCAGCTTGTCCTCGGGGATATAGGTGAACATGGAATCAGGCCAGTGCAGCATCGGGGTTTCGAGAAAGGTGACGGTTTTCTTGCCCAGCTTGATGGTGTCGCCGGTTTTGACGATTTCATAGGGCCAGTCTTCCCGGTGGAAATGCTCAAGCAACGCCTTATGCCCGTTCTTGGAGCAGAAAAGTTTTTCGGGCTTGATGATGTCCATAATCTCTGGCAGAGAGCCGGAGTGGTCCATTTCGACATGGTTGACGATCAGGTAATCGATCTTTTCGGGATCAACCAGCTCGCTGAGGTGAAAGAGCAGGTCATCCTTGAACTCTTTTTTAACCGTATCTACCAGCGCGATCTTCTCGTCTTTAATCAGGTAGGAATTGTAGGTGGTTCCTTTTTCCGTCGAATAGCCGTGAAAATCGCGGATATTCCAGTCAACTGCGCCGACCGAGAAGACATTCTCCTTAATTTCAGTTACGCTCATTTCTATCCTCCAAGATTAATATCTCAAAAAAGCCCTAAACTTTAACAGTTTCAACAGAACCAGAAACCCGCATTGCTGAAACGAGACAAACATGATGTACGAGCCATGGGGTCTCGTTTCAAGAATGGAGGTTTATTTGGCGGGCGGCGTAAAAACTCTCTGGCCCAACTCCTGGTCGAGAGCAAACAAGCCGCTCGAATCCTTGCCGATCAACTTGAGCTTATCGACGATGGCCCCGACCCCGGCCTCCTCTTCGACTTGCTCCGAGATGAACCACTGCAGGAAGATATTGGTGGCATGGTCCCGTTCATCCAAGGCGAGGTTGGTCAAATCGTTAATTAAACTGGTTACCTTCTGTTCATGGGCCAGGGTGTCCTTAAACACATCAAGTGCTGATTGCCAGTCGGTGGGCGGCTTATCAATCGCCCCCAAAATAACCCGGGAACCCCTTTCGTTGACGAAATTGAACATTTTCATGGCATGAAACATCTCTTCCTGGGTCTGTTGCTGCATCCAGGTAGCCAGTCCGGCCAGACCGGCCTGCTCGAACCAGGCGGACATCGACAGGTACATATAAGAAGAGTATATCTCAGCATTAATCTGGCCATTCAAGGCCTTTTCTATCTTTTTACTTAACATGTCAACTACTCCACAGGCCGTGCAGGTTACAATAGGCTCGGGCGGTAACCGCGGCCGCGTCTATTGAAAAAGTCGCCTCAGGTGCGTCGCCAGGACTCAAGAATTGCCGATAGACCTTGGCACCGGCAACCAGTTCGATCCACTCGATATAATGGCTATCCTCCATGGGGTGGGGCACCGAGCCGAGCATGACCTTGTAGCCACCATCGATCTTCTCAATGACCGGCACATGTTTTTCCTTGGCGGCATCAACCGTATTGGCTGCAAAAATGGTCATATTTTGCCCGCAACAGACCAGACCGCCGGCACCGTCATGCAGGCCCTCGACAATATTGCCACATAGTTCACACTTGTATACTTCCATTCTTTTTGCCATTTTAGTCGCCTCTATATAATTGAAAATTACTTACCAGTTTTCCGCCTTAACTTCATAGTAGGACTGGGGGTGGGCGCAGGCCGGGCACTTCTCCGGCGCTTTATTCCCCTGATGGACATAACCGCATTTCCGGCACTTCCAAGTGGTTTCGGCATCTTTTTTGAAAACAGTGCCATTCTCAATATTTGCCACCAAGGCTAAATATCGTTTCTCATGCATCTGCTCGGCTACGGCGATTGCTTTCATAACCGCAGCGATTTCTTCGAAACCCTCCTGTCGGGCGATTTCGGCAAACTCCGGGTACATGGTAGTGTGTTCATGGTTCTCACCCGCGGCCGATTCCTTCAGGTTTTCAACGGTACTGCCGATTTTGCCGGCCGGAAAGGAGGCGGTTATTTCGGCCTCGCCACCTTCCAGAAAGCTGAAGAGCCTTTTGGCGTGGGCCCGCTCCTGCTCGGCGGTTTCCTCGAAGATGGCTGAAACCTGCTCATAGCCTTCTTTTTTGGCCTGTTTGGCAAAAAAAGAGTAGCGGTTGCGGGCCTGGGATTCGCCGGCAAAGGCGGTCAGGATGTTTTTTTCGGTTTTAGTCCCTTTTAATGAACCCATTGGTATGTCCTCGAGTAATATTCATTCACGATAATTGGTTTAATCATCTGTCGATCTATAAAGAGCTATGAATTGCCTTGTTCAGGCTTTCCAGAAATCTTCCTTCGCAGCACCGCATTGCGGACAGACCCAACCGTCCGGCAGATCTTCAAAAGCGGTTCCTGCCTCGATGCCGCTCTCGGCATCACCTTCTTCCGGGTCGTAGATGTAACCACAGGGGCATTCGTATTTAGCCATTTGTCGTCTCCTTTTCTTAGCTGTTTTTTGAAAGGTATTCGGCCACGCCTGCAGCGGTCGGCTTCATTGCTTCTTCGCCAGGCTTCCAGTTGGCCGGACAAACTTCACCATACTTCTCAGTAAACTGCAGCGCATCCAAAATCCGGATGGCTTCGTCAACATTGCGTCCCAGGGGCAGGTCATTGACCAACTGATGGCGCACAACACCTTCCTTGTCGATCAAAAAAAGCCCCCTCAGCGAGATGCCGTCCGGTAATAATACATCGTAGGCTTCTGAAATGGATTTATCAAGGTCGGCAATTAGCGGAAATTGAATATTGCCGATTCCGCCTTTTTGAACAGGGGTCTCTTTCCAGGCATAATGTGAGAACTGGGAGTCGACCGAAACGCCGAGGATTTCACAGTCCCTTTTTTTAAACTCACCCAGGGCCCGATTAAACGCCAGGATTTCAGAGGGACAGACAAAGGTGAAATCAAGGGGGTAGAAAAACATCAGTACATATTTACCCTTATATGATGCGAGACTGAGCTCTTCGATGGCGTTATTGGGCATAACGGCCTGGGCCGTAAATTCAGGGGCTTTTTTTGTTACCAGAACACTCATTTTAAAATCCTCCATTAAACAACTTGTTTTTAGTTTTATTCCTGTTTGGGGGTATCCCATCTGTCGGCCCGGATATGCGCCGCCTTTTCTTCTTCCGCGCTCTTGCGGAGTTTATAGGCGCAATCCTGTAAGATCCCGAAGAGGAGGCGACAACCATCATCTTTGGCGGCCAACTGACCGTCATCGGCCAAGATGATCATCTCCCGGGACAGCTCCAATACTCTCTTGATACATTCGTTGTAACGCTTCATGGATACTATCTTAAGGCAATAGCCATGCCATTGTGAAACATCTTTTTTGATAATTAAATAAAGCCAATAATTACAAGAAGTTAAGTGCTCGGTCTTCGAAAATGGATCTGATTAATTATAACCTTCCCCGGTGTCTCATTTTGCATTAAAGGGACACTATGCCTCAAGCAAAAAGGCCACCGGCCCACGTCAACCTCCTGGTATAAAGGGGATAAACAAGATGAATAGTCAGGTGTCTCAATGGGGCGCCAACGAGACATCAAGGGACTTTTGAGACATTGTGAGACAGGTGGCGGGGCCATCGAGTCACAACTGATATTGCAAGGTAGGGAGTTTGTTTTCAGGAACAAAAAGAAATGAATTATTGTGCAAGGAAATATTTATTCTCGAATCTTCCGGGCCAGTTTTGGAAGGTCTTTATCGATATTTCCCCCTGCCTTTGCCAGCGTACCCGAAATTTTCCCGCCAACATTTTTTCCGCTCTGTTAAAGTGATCGGGGCAAGTACTTACCCTTCTTAAAAGCGCTCGCGACATCAGCGGCATCGAAGTTTTCATTCTGTGGCCATTTCACCATGCCAAGTCATTTTCATTTGGACAAGCTCCTTCCGCCTCCTGTAACCTACATAATTGTAGTTTAAAAACTCTTATTTTGGTCAAACCCGCTGGTTTTAAAGAGGTTGAAAACCACTTAAATGTCTCCGCAAAAAACCTTGTTTCATATCAGTCACTCACGTTATCTGCAACACGAAACCGACGGAGATGATCATCCCGAGATCCCGGCCAGGCTGGAGGAGGTCAACTGCCAATTGCAAAGGCTAGCCAGGACGAATCAGATTATCTGCCTGGAGCCATGCGAAGCTGAGCGCCGATGGATCCTGGCGATTCACAGTAATGACTATCTCTTACGTTTTGAAGAGACGGCTCTGACCGGTCACAGCTATTTTGGCCATCCCGATAACCGGCTGGGCTATTATACCTACGAAATAGCTTTGCTGGCCGCCGGTGCGGGTCTGGCGGGGATTGATCTGGCCGAAAAAGAACCTCATGCAACGATATTCTGTAGTGTAAGACCACCAGGACATCATGCAGAAAAATCCATGGCCCTGGGTTTCTGTTTTTTGAATAATGTCGCCATCGCCGCCCGATACTGGCAGGATAAATATCAGCGGCGCCGGATCGCCATCATCGATTTCGATGCCCATCACGGCAACGGGATTCAGGCCGCCTTTGAAGAATCCCCGGAAGTATTTTACTTAAGCATCCATGAGCATCCGACCTTCAGCTTTCCCGGCACGGGTTATGCCGAGGAAAATGGTACCGGGGCGGGCATTGGCATGACCCTGAACATTACCTTGCTGCCCGGGGCCAAAGACACTGAAGTTCAAAACGCTTTCACCCGCCAGATCGAACCTGCTCTGGAAGATTTTAAGCCCGAAGTGCTGATAATCGCTGCAGGTTTTGACGGCCACCGCCTGGACGATATGTCCGGCCTGGCCTATTCCTCGATGCTTTACCGATTTTTCGGGCAGGAGATTGCGGCTCTGGGCCGGCGACACTGCCAGGGCAGAGTTATAACCATTCTGGAGGGGGGCTACCATCTGCCGAGTCTGGGCGAATCATTTACCGAATACTGTTCCGGGTTACTACAGTCAACAGAGGAGGTCGGCAAATGTTCATCAGTAGCTTTATGAGCGCCCCGGCAAAGACCGTTACGCCGGGAACTCTTCTCCCCGAAGCAAGAGAGATCATGGTCTCCGGTTCTTTCCGCCACCTGCCGGTTGTTGACGGTAAAGATATTCTGCTCGGCATTATAACCGATCGTGACATTCGCAGCGCCTTCCCATCGGAGGTGATGGACGAGAGGGAAAGAGGTGAATATCTCCAGCGTTTTGCGACATTGACCGTTGGCAAAATCATGACTGCCATCGTCACCAAGCTGTCGAGCAAGGCAACTCTTGATGACGCCTTGATCCTGTTCGAGGAAAGCAAGATCGGCGCCCTGCCGGTTGTCAATGAGGTAAATCAAATTATCGGTATCCTGGCGATCAACGATCTGCTGACGGCTTACAAGCAATTATTTGGTCTGGGCGTCCGCGGTTCATCGCTGATCGTTGTCGAGGATGACGGCAAACCCCGGGCCCTGACTCGTCTTACGGAAGTACTTGAATCAAAACAGGTGCCCTTCACCAGATTGATCAGGACCGGGGGCTCTGGCTGGAATAGTAATGGCAACAATCTGATCTATATCCGAATCCATAGCTACAATCTGAGTGGTATTAATCATGCCTTGGCTGACGCCGGTTTTCAGCCAGTCGTGCCTGCTGCACAATAAATCTTGCATCTTTTAACTCTTTTCGGAGAGAATGAGGTCATGCTTGAAGAACTTTTTTATCCGGAAGAAGTTGCCGTAATCGGTGCTTCCCGCACCCCCGGCAAGGTGGGTTACGATATCGTCAAGAATCTTGCTGCCGGAGGATACGGCGGCAAGATCCTGCCGGTCAACCCGGAGGCCGACACAATAGCCGGGTTGCCATGCCTGAAGAATATCACCGACTACGGCGCCAAGATAGACTTAGGCATCATTGCCGTCCCGAAGACCGTGATCATTGAAGTGGCGGCGAACGCGATCCAGGCCGGGGTCAAGGCGCTTATCGTGATTACGGCTGGTTTTAAGGAAACCGGGGCGGAGGGGGCGGAACTGGAACGGCAGCTGGCCGACCTTTGCCGCGCCAAAAGGGTGCGCTTGCTGGGTCCGAACTGTCTCGGTCTGATCAATACCGAGAATCGGCTCAATGCCTCTTTTGCCGGCGGGATGCCGAGACGGGGTGATATCTCAGTGGTTTCCCAGTCAGGCGCCCTGTTAACCGCTATTCTCGATCTGGCTGAAGGCCGCCATCTGGGCTTGGCGAAAATGATCAGTATCGGCAACAAAGCCGATCTCAGCGAGATCGATATCCTCTACGCCCTGGCGAAAGACAAGCATACTCGGGTGATCGTTGGTTATCTGGAAGATATCAGTTCCGGAGATGAGTTTATCAAGGCAGCCGATGAAGCTTCGGCCCAAAAACCGCTGATAATCCTCAAGGCCGGTACCACCGCCGCCGGGTTGAAGGCGGCCTCCTCCCACACCGGGGTCCTGGCCGGTTCCGATACCGCCTACGGCGCAGCCTTTAAAAGGTCTGGCGTGGTCCGAGCCGACACCTTTGAAGCCCTTTTCGATTACGCCACCGCCCTGGCCATGCAGCCACTGCCAAAAGGTGACCGGGTGCTGATCATCACCAACGCCGGTGGCCCCGGTACCATGGCTGCCGATGCCGTTGAAAAAGCCGGGATGCAAGTGGCAATGCTTGATCGCAACACCGCCACCGCCCTGCGGCAGAAACTGCCGGAAGCTGCCAGTATAGGCAACCCGGTCGATGTCCTGGGTGATGCCGACCCGGACCGTTACGTTGCCGCTCTGACCTCCGGACAGGATGACCCGGAGGTCGATGCCATCATCATTATTCTCACACCCCAGGCAATGACCAAACCGGCCGAAACCGCCCTGGCGATTGCCGCCAATCTGACGGGCAACAAGCCGGTCCTGGTTTCTTTCATGGGCGGGCAGGCTGTAATGCCGGGGCGGGAACAGCTGGTCGCAAAGAGCCTGCCAGATTACCCCTCTCCGGAACGGGCCGTCGCCGCCCTGAAAGCCATGTTTGAATATTCATTGTGGCGGAACAGACCAGCCCGGGTGGTTACCCGTTTCCGGGTCAACCGCCGCCGGGTCGAAAGGATCATCACCAGACGCCTGCGCAGCGGCCGCTACCAGATAGGTGAAGTTAAAGGTAAAAACATTCTTCAGGCCTACGGCTTCCAGATTCCCAGTGGCCAACTGGCCGCCACGGCTAAAGACGCTATCGAGACCGCTAACCAGATCGGTTATCCGGTGGCGATGAAGATCGTCTCGCCCGATATTGTCCATAAAACCGACCTGGGCGGCGTACGCTTAAATGTTCCCAACAGCGAGGCGGTAAGAGATTATTTCGATTTGATGCAGTTGCGGATCCGTCAGCGGGCGCCGGAGGCCATGATCGAAGGGGTTTATGTCGAGAAAATGCTGGACCCCGGTCTGGAAATAATCATCGGCATGAGCCGCGATTCCCAGTTCGGACCCATGCTGATGTTCGGTCTGGGCGGCATCTTCGTGGAAGTAATGAAAGATGTCACCTTCCATCTGGCCCCGATTACCGAGGATGAAGCCTTGCAGATGCTGAAATCGACCAGATCATATGAGATCCTGCAGGGCAAGAGAGGCCAGCAGGGGGTTGACCTGCAAGCCATTGCCAACGGCCTGCAGAGGATCAGCCAATTGACCACCGACTTCCCCGAGATCACCGAGCTTGACATCAACCCCTTTATCGTAGGGGAAGCAGGCAATGATCCCTGGGTGGCCGACGTCAGAATAACCCTGCAACCCATTGAGACAAAAAGCAGATGAGTATTCCGCAAGATAAGATGACGACAATAAACGACTGGCAGGAGAGATACCGGGACATGATCGCCACACCCCAGCAGGCCGCAAAACTGATAAAGCCAGGCCAGCGGGTTTTTATAGGCACCGGTTGCGCAGAGCCGGTCGCCCTGGTCAATGCCCTCACCGATAGAGCCAATCAACTTGCCGATGTGGAGATCATCCAATTATTGGCAAAAGGCGAGGCGCCCTACGCCAGCCGCCAGCTTAGCGATTGTTTCATAGTGAACAGTTTCTTTATCGGCACCGCGATCCGTAGTCATATTCAGGAGGGCCTTGGGAATTACACCCCGGTATTGCTGTCCGACATTCCGCGTCTTTTCAGCTCCGGCCAGCTTCCCCTTGATGTGGTCCTCATTCAGGTCACCCCTCCGGATAACCGGGGTATGGTCAGTTTGGGAGTTTCGGTCGATATAGTCAAAAGCGCTACAGAAAATGGCTCCCTGGTTATTGCCCAGGTCAATCCCCGCATGCCCCGCACTCTAGGTGACAGTTTTATTGACATCTATGATCTCGACTTGCTGGTGCCGGTGGAGATGCCGATTCTCGAACGGGAGCAGTCAATCGCCACTGAAGATACTTTGAAAATCGGCGAGCATATTGCCGCGCTGGTTGAAGACGGTTCCACTGTTGAATTCGGCATTGGCAGTATCCCCCACGGGGTAATCCATTTTCTTAAAGACAAAAAAGATCTCGGCATCCATACCGAGTTGCTGACTGATTCCATTATCCCCCTGGTTGAATCAGGGGCAGTAAACGGCCGGCGCAAGACCACCGATCGCGGCAAGATCGTCGCCTCTTTTTGTATGGGCAGCAAGAAACTCTATGATTTTATAGATAATAATCCTGTTTTCTGTTTTCGACCGACTGAGTATGTCAATGACTCCCATGTGATCAGCCGACAATTCAAGATGGTGGCTATTAATATGGCTTTGGAGATCGATCTGACCGGTCAGGTCTGCGCTGATTCACTGGGTTCGCTCTTCTATTCAGGCATTGGCGGGCAGGTCGATTTTAATCGCGGCGCCGCCCAGGCCAAGAGCGGTAAAGCGATCATTGCCCTCGAATCGACCGCCAAGGATGGCCAGATTTCCAGAATAGTTACCTACCTGACCCAGGGAGCCGGGGTTGTCACCACCAGAGGGACAGTCCATTATGTGGTGACCGAATACGGGGTCGCTTATCTGCACGGCAAGAGCATCCAGGAAAGAGTTATGGCCCTGATCAGCATTGCCCACCCGAAATTCCGCGAACAACTTCTTCGGGAGGCGATCGAGGCCAAATATCTGAGGCAGGAAATGAGTGAAGTCGGCGGCCGCTTTTTCGTCGCCTCCCAGGAAATGAGAACGACTATGTTGCTTGATGATGGCAACCAGGTGTCTTTCCGGCCGGTCCACCCCACCGATGAACACAGCATGCGGGACCTGCTCTATGCCCTTTCCCAGGAAACTATTTATTACCGATTCATGACCCATAAAGCAAAATTCAGCCACAGTCAGATCCAGAATTTTGTCTACATTGATCATCGCCAGGATGTGGCGATTGTCGGTACCGTTCCGGAGGCCCATGGTGAAGACATTATTGCGGTGGGCCGTTACTATCTCGACAGCAAAACCAACCGGGCCGAGGTCGCTTTCGTGATCAGGGACGGCTGGCAGAACCACGGAATCGGCCGGTTCCTGTTCAAACATCTGGTCAATCTGGCAAAAAGAAGCGGTATCGCCGGCTTTGACGCGGAAGTGCTAAGAGACAATCGGCGGATGCAGACGATTTTTAATCATAGCGGTTATCGGGTTAAGAGCAGACTGGAAGAGGACGTTTACAGTTTTCAGATAGATTTTTGAAGAAGCCGACTGACTGGCAATCCGCACTGCTTTAGCGCCAGCATAATTTCCAGAAAACTTTCTAAAACTTTCCCGGATTGGCATTTAGAAAGCGGTAAAGAGTGGCTCGCCCCACCCCCAATAATTTCGCAGCCTGCAGTCGATTATTACCGGTCTCGGCCAGGGACTGACGAACGGAGGCAACCGTCAGCTTTTTTCTTTTGCGCGGCGATACCGCGGCAGCGGCACTGCGGGCAGTTAGTCCGGCCAGCAAATTGTCGGGCAGGTGTTGCGGTCTGGCAACATCTTCCCGACAGCGCACCATCAGGTAGCGGATGACATTTTGCAACTCCCGGATGTTTCCGGGCCAGGCATGGGTTAGCAGAATATCCATCGCCTCAGGTGAAAGCCGCAGTTCATCCCGCCCTTCTTCGGCGGCAATCTGCTTGATAAAATGGTGGGCGAGCAGGGGGATATCGCTGCGCCGCTCCCGGAGGGGTGGAATTACCACCGGGACCACACAGAGTCGATAGAAAAGATCCTCGCGAAATCGGCCCGCCTCTATCTCCTCACGCAGATTCTTGTTGGTAGCGGAGATCACCCGGACATCTACCCGAATTGTCTCCTCGCCGCCGACCCGCTGAAAAGTACCGTTCTGCAGGACCCTGAGCAGCTTGACCTGCATGGCCAGGGAGATGTCGCCAATCTCATCGAGGAAGATGGTGCCGCCGTCGGCCAGTTCAAAGCGGCCTTTTTTATCACGTACCGCCCCGGTAAAGGCGCCGCGAACATGGCCGAATAACTCACTTTCGAGAAGGTTCTCCGGCAGGGCGCCGCAATTGACCGGGACCAGCAAGTTGGTGCCTCTAAGCCCCTCATTATGGATGGCCGCCGCCACCAGCTCCTTACCGGTCCCGGATTCACCGCTGATCAGCACCGGCACCTTACTGTCGGTCAGCTCCCGGATAGTCTGATAGATTTCCTGCATTTTGGGAGCACGGCCGATAATTCCGGCAAACTGCTCAATCTCACCCAGCCTTTCAGCCAGCGCCAGTTCCCGGGAAAAATCCCGGAACGAGGCAACCACCCCCTGCACCTTGCCGGCCGCATCGTTAATCCCGGTAATGCTCATCTCCAACTGCCGCTCCTCGCCATCACTGGTCGTAAAAACCAGAGGGTACGGCTTGCCTGGTAATAACGGGGCGCAGTCATTACTGCAGAACGAACACTTGCTGCCGCAAAAGTTGCCCGGGAAAACCAGATGACAGTCCTCGCCCAGTACTTGCTCGCGGTGGTAACCGGTGATCTGTTCGGCCGCTTTGTTGAAGAAAAAGATCCGGCGGTTAAGATCGTGAGCGATTATTCCCTCTTGCAGATTGTCGAGGATCATTGCTGAGTTCTGCTGGACCTGCACCAGGGTTGCCAGATAACCCTGACCCAGAAGCGCGTCTACTTTGGTCTGGACGGCCTTGAGGATCTGTCGATAATCAGCGTCGTTGTCCGCTGCGTCTCCACAGCGCCAAGTCAGGACCGGTGGCATCCCCGGCAGAAGCGGGTAGCAATGACCGGTGTTGTCATCGGCAAGAAACACCACCAGATCGTAGGCAAACAGATCTATCTCGGTGTTCGCCTCGATTTCCGGCCAGACCAGGCCGTTAGCGGCCATTATTTTTAGCAGATTATTCCGCTCAGCAACCGGCTGCCGGACAGCCGCAACCGCCACCTCCTCGCCGGAGGCCAGGTCATTGAAAATGGCGGCGGCCAACAAGACTGCACCATTTGAACTATTGGAAGAAAATAAAACAGTGGTCATAATTAATGTCTCATTTATGCCTGTTGCGACTCCTGACTTGAATATTTTCAGCCACAACGGGATTAGCGGGGAAAGGCCCCATTATTGATATCAAGACAGGTGCCGTTAATATATTCCGGGCAGTCGGTCGCCAGCCAGAAAATCGTTGCCGCCACCTCTTCAGGATAGGCGAAACGACCGGTATAGACCATACTTTTGATCGCTTTTTTCCTCTGCTCCGGGATCGTGGCCAGCATGGC
>DAOVJK010000063.1 GCA_030673265.1 Pseudomonadota bacterium
ACATACTACTACCGGGTCTCTGCTATAAATGCTGTCGGAGAGACTCTGGCCAGTACTGAATTTTCACATACTCTCGGTGCTACTGGCGGTATAAAAATGACATGGGCGGCGGTTCCTGGGTCAACGGGGTACAAAATATATGGTAGAGCAACCGGAGCCGAGTTACTTCTTGATACAACTGCGGTTGTTCTTGAATATACCGACGATGGCAGTCTCACTCCTGCTGGTGCCCTGCCAACAGAAAACGACACCAGCGGAATAACAGTGAACTGGGGAGCCGTTAGCGGTGCTACCGGTTACAGAATTTATGGTAGAGACGACGGCAATCTTTCACGGATAGTCGAGGTGGCAGGCCAAGCTACCATTGAATGGACCGATGACTATACTTTGTCTCCGGACGCGATCAATATTCCACCAGAAATAGACACCACAAGCCTTGAGGGCCAGATAACTACCAACATTACTCTCCCGGCCGCCGACATAACCGCGATCAAGACACAGACCGACAAGATCCAATTTGATGTGTCAAATAATGTGGCGACCACCAGGGCTTACCCGGAAGGTGCCGTCGTTGCCGATGGAGGTAACAGCGATATAGAGTTCAAGACAGACAGAACAGAAACCGATGATGATTACTGGATCGGGTCTTATGTCAAGTTCACCTCTGGAGCTCAAGACGGCCAAGTCAAAAAGGTAAGCGGCTACAATGGGACCACAAAAGTAATCACGTTTTATTCTTCTCTTACCGGTACTCCGAACACTGGGGATACATTTAAAATAATCAATGAATAGGGGTTGATATGTCTAAGATTGTTGCAAGTGAATTGAAAATTCTTCTGACCCCGGCTTCAAATGCGGATCCATTGCTTTCTCTCGGAGGCGTCGGGAGTGATGTGGAGGTCGGCGTTGCCATCCATAGTATCTTTGATTATGTGAATCCTGATGAAGGGGTGGCCGGTGATGTTGAGTATAGGGCCGTGGACCTTGAAAATACTAACCTGGTCGAAACACTATATGGAGCTGTTCTATATATATCTACACCGACAAGTGGGGTTGATGACTCGATCTCTCTTGCATATGATTCGACCGGCACACAAGCTATTGCAGATGAGAGCACTCCTCCAATAGGGGTTACGTTCTCTGAACCTGCAAGCAAGGCGACCGGCATCGCTCTTGGCGATATAGCTCCAAGCGAGAAAAGGCGAATATGGCTGCGACGGACAGTAACATCAGGTGCCGCTGATGGCGTAAGTGCCGGGGTTTTAACTGTGACCGGTGGAACATACGATAGCGGGGCATAAATGAGCTTAATTCTTCTTGATGGCAATTACGACATAGAGTCCAGGAAGCCATTGTCATATGCCATTCTCGATGAAGTCGACAAAGATGGTCCGTTTTCGTGGGCTATAACGGAGGCTATATCAAAAACTTTCCCGTTCTCATACCAGCTCTGGGCTTTAGTCAGTGTAACCCTGCCGTTTTCGTATGGGATATTGCGATATGTCGAGAAGATAATACCGTTTTCATGGGAGATAGCAGATTTTCTCTCTGGACGGGTCGAGTATCATTTCAAAGGTATAAAGGAGCGCATTAATTTCATGTCTGAGGGGAGAAAAAGATAATGGTCAGCTATTTAGGGGTGAATGTATCCAGCGCCGAAGAGGTCGACACGGTTACCGATAGTAGGATAAAGGCGATAACTGGCGGGATCAATGAAGAGATGAAGGTCCATAGACAGTCTTTGTGGGCATTATCTGTTTTGGGTTTCCCTGGAGAGCATGGTCCTGATGTGATCGAGCGAGCTTCTATTCTGGCGAAAGAGGCCGGGGATCTGCATGAAAAAATAGAGATGGTTGTTAAAGAAGGGAAGATCTTCAAAAAAGAGAATGGGCTTTCATAATGAAGACGGTTCCGGACGGTCCAGAAAAATACCTTTTTCCATCAGGCCCAAAGTATAAAAATTTCAGGAGATTCTCTTGATGGATATCCAGGAAAAAACACCAGAAGACCAATTCAATATTTTCGTTTTCTTTGACGGAGATCTTGACGAGGCTGAGTCAATAAGCGGTTTCACTGTGTATAGTGGCAATATTGACACTGGCGCCATAAGCACATCGTCTATTGTTGCTGCCACATCGCAAGTTGATCAATATATTGAGATTGTCCTTCTTGCCGGGCAGGCTCTTGGTGAGCGCCACAAGCTAACTGTTGTCGCCTATTCTGATTTTGGCCGAACCTACGAAAAAGATATCATGGTGAAAATTACCGCGAAGATGACTGGAGACTTCACAAAACAGCCAGCAGAACAATTTGTAATAGGGTTTGATTTTTCTCCTCATATGGAGGTTTCCGAAACTCTTGACGAATCCACAATAACTGTAACGGCTGTTGATGCTAATACTGGAGATGATGTTACGGCATTGGTTATATCGGCCTCTGGGGTTGATACTGACGCCACTAATAAAATAGTGCGAGTAGCAGTTCTTGGTGGTCTGCATGGAGACTTTATAAATATCTCTGTTGAGGTCAGCTGCACAGACCAAGTGCTCTCCAAGGACAAGACGTTTAGTCGGACTGTTGCCATGCAGATATATGAAGACGGCTATTACGGGGCGGCCATAGCTTGGGATGCGGTTAACAGTGATTCAGAGGTTGCCGCGAGTTCATCTGCGAGTGTGGCCATTACCGGTGGCGGTGGCCCTTTTACTTGGGAAGTGACTGGTACCGATTTCACCCTTGCCAATGCGGTGACCGGAGGATTGACTAATCAGTTGGTGGCCGGCGCAAGTGCGGAAGGAGATGCCGCAATAACGGTGACAAACGCTCAGGGCCAGATCGCCAATGGTGTTGTTACCGTGCCGTTTGGGAATATCAGCTTTGCTGCCCCCGTATCATTTCTATACGGGCTTGCCTACGATGAAATCACTGGTAACCTTTTAAGTCTTAAGAATAGTGATGGCACTGTCTATATTCACGACGGGATATCAGAAAATGTCGGTAGCACAATAGACATAGGGACAAGTGTGAATGATATTGCCGTCTTCGGTGGGAACCTATATTCACAGGATGTGCCTCTCACCGACTTTAAAAAGTTTGTCGGCATATCTGCAACAGTAGACTCGTCATTTGATTCAGATTCTTTGGGCCTTAACTACTGTTTATGTGTAGAGTTCAATGCTGCTGGCGATATGATCACGATGGCCTTAGATGATGACACGGCCCGGCAACATACAGGCTTTAGTGGTACTATCGAAGATAGTTTTGCAATAACCGCTAATATGGTCGGTGGCACGATCGATAGGGATACCGGAAACGTGATACTGTCAGACTGGTCTACAGACATGATTACTGTCTTTGATGGATTTAGTGACACTGTTCTTGATTCATTCCCGGCGCCGGTATCTGGTGGCTGCTACGGGATGGTTGTGGTTGATGGCAACTTGATAACCACTGGTGGTGGTAGGATTTATCTACACGACGGAATATCTGAATATACCGGGGATTAACTGTAATGGAATCGAAGACATTCAAGCAGTCTCAGCGGAATAGTGGGATAAAGACCAATTACCCAACTACAGAGGTGGATTGGTGTATCGGGAGAAATGTGCGGTTTCTGCCAGGGGCAATAGCAAAAGATCTTGGGAAAGAACTTCTTGTCTCTGGTGTTGCTCCGGTGAGGGCTGTCTTTACATTTAAAGGCCATGACGGGGCCGTCAGGACAATCAAGTGTACCGACAATGCCATCATGTCATATACCAATGATTTCGCGAGTGTGCAGGATATCACCCCCACGGTTGCCCCTGCTGAAGTGAACGCTTCATGGCAGATAGAGCTTGTGGCAGGGCTCCTGGTGATAACCAACGGTGTTGATGGACTTTGGATCTGGAGCAACTACGCTTCAGAGGTGGTGCTTACCGCTATTCCTGCCAAAGGTGGCAATATGGGGACTATCCAGTTGCTCGGTAAGAGCATGAACCGGCTTCTGATTGGTGATTACATAGAAAATGGCGGTGCTTGGGAGGCTAGGGTCCGGTGGTCAGATATCGCCAAGCCTGTCTCATTCGCTGAGGGTGTGACCAATACCAACGGCTATGGCGATCTTGTGGACCCGATGGAATCTGAAGAGACCAGTGAGAAGATCCTTAAATATTCGAACATTGGCAAGCGGACAATTATTTTCACGAACCAGAACATTTGGTTTATGGATCCGGTCGAAGCTCCCCGGGACTACTCATGCACCATAGGTGCTGGTGGGTACGGGCTGCTGGCGAGTGGGTTGGTTGTAAAAACAGACAAGAGGTCATTGTTTTTTGTTGGCAAAGAGGATTTCTATTTATTTTCTGGTGGATCACCGAAAGCTATCGGCTTTGATATCCGTAACTCATGCTTTCCAAATCTTAACAAGGCGGCTCTTGAGTCCTCTTTCTCGTATTACAAACCAAGTACCAAGGAAGTATATTTCTGTGTGCCGA
The DNA here is from genome assembly GCA_030673265.1 of Pseudomonadota bacterium. Lineage (GTDB taxonomy): Bacteria > Desulfobacterota > Desulfobulbia > Desulfobulbales > JAGXFP01 > JAGXFP01. Next base: position 4,473 of record DAOVJK010000063.1, read on the forward strand.
CCGGCAGCAACACATCTCCTGACACTGCTTTTGTATATCAATTAGAGACTCGGGCCTGGTCGATTAAAGATGTTGACTATACCTGTTTTACCCATGCCTACGACAACCAGGCCTATACCTGGGACGATAACCCATTTGGCGATTGGAGTACCCCCGGTGATAGCCGGTGGGATGAAATGACCAAAAATGGCGTAATACCGTATGGTGTTGTCGGTTCTGCCGATGGCTGTTTATACAAGGTAGACACAGGACATAACAACGTAAATTCAGCTATTTACGGCTATATAGAGACCGGCGACATGGACTTTGGTTCATTCATCCGTGACAAGCATTTCGAAGAAGTATGGCCGATAATAAAGCCGCAGGACGAAGCAAGGCCTCTTATGATCCAGGTTGGCACCAGGGAGTCAATGCACCATGACCTTAAGTGGTCGAATCAACGGCCAGTTAATATAGGTTCTGGGCTAAAAGCCTGTTTCCGGAATAGCGGGAAGTATGGTAGGTTACGATTGTTTACAGAGGTGAAGGATTCACCTTTTGTGTTGGAGGGATTTAAGGTTATTTATTTTAACGGAGGGACGGGACGATGACGAAACAGACAATGGAAGGACAGAAGGCGAAGGCAAACGATAAGCTAACCGAGCCGGTATTGCTTATCGGCACACTGCCATGCTACAACCAGCTGATAAACTCTGTGTGGTTGTTGATCAAAGAGGCGGCTGCCCTGCTTGCCAAGATGTCTCGCGGGGAGTACACCGAGTTTGATGTCTATAAGGCCATCTGGTTTGGTCATTCCACTATTTATGTCGGGTACTACTGCGATAGTAAGGAGGACAAGGCTTTTGCCGAACAGCATCCGGATAATGTTAATGTCCTGGTGGCTAAATATGTGACTCTTAAAAGGGAAAAAGATTTTGTCGGCTACACGATTGTTCGTCTCGGAGATCGAGGAGCGCATATCTGGCAAGCTTTTGTCACTGAAAAATTTCGCGGCACTCCTGTATTCGAGGAGTGTGTTAAGTTTGTTCTTGCCCGTCTTGCCGAAATGGGAGCAAGAGAGGTCACTTTCTCCTCTATCAGGAAAGGATGGGGTGACAAGATTAAAAGTATCGGGTTTGAGGAAGGTTTGACTACTTTTCATCGGACGATAGAGCCGGTCGAAAACAACGACCATATGCAGGTGTAATTTATGGGCGGTAGCGGTGGCGGTGCCAATAGTACAGTAAACGAAAACCCATTGCCAGATTGGGCGGCTCCTTACGTCCAGAAGTTTCTGACCAGGGCAAATGTTATTTCCACTAAAAGCGTAACTGCTTATGAAGGAGCTACTTATGCCATCAGAAACCAGAATGAGATAGATGGAATCGCTGCCCTTGCCGCTAGGGCTAAAGATGGAAACACCACTATAAATCTTGGATCTGCGTTACTCATTTCTACTCTTCAGGGTAACCGATTGTCCGGGTATCCGGAAAAAGACGAGGAATGGGCTGCGAGATCTACCGAGTCTTATGAAGATTTTATCTATGAGATAATGCCGAAAATAAACACCAATGCAAATGCGGCTGGCGGCTATGGTGGTAGCGGCCACATGAAGGCCCAAATTTTTGCAGCTCGAAAGCTTTTTAATTCCATGGCGACATTGGCTTATGAAGTTTTCGGGCGGGACTATTTCACCGAAAGACGGTTTATGACAGATGGTATCGGCTATGCGGAGGGATTTGCTCAGAATAGTATCGCTGATACTGAGGCCCTGAGGTTGGCCGGGTTGTTTGAGCGAGAATATCAACAGGGTATATTAGAGGATTATTATAAACTTTGGCTGGATGAGCAGGACCAGGAGATTAGAAAGCTTGATGTTATGGGTAATGCTATTCGCGCCATGGTCGGCTCTACTGTGGAAAGGACCACACCTCTATATAGGCCTGGAGAAATGGCAGAGATGGCAGGGATAGCCCTTACCGGCATATCTGCCCTTGGGTCAATGTATAATTCATTTAATAACCCGGCAGGAGGAACTACAAAGCTTGTCGGCACATCTAATCCTAAGGTGGCAACTAGCGGTGTTCAGGACTCAACTTCAACTGGATCGGGTGGCTAATCGTGGGTGGAAGTAGAGCCGGGACATCAACAACTACAGTCAAGCGGCTTCCAGAATATGCGCAGCCATATGCTAAAAGCTATATAGAGCGTGGCGAGGGGTTATCAAACGACGCATACGTCACATATTCTGGGGCCACAATCGCGCCTCAGTCCCAGGATGAGATAGACGGAATAACGGCCATGGCCAGTAGGGGCCGAGACGGTGACCCTGTAATGAATGAAGGGGTTATTTTGATGGAGTTGATCCTTAACGGGGCGTTTCTGCTCGGAACCAGGCAAGCTTTTATCGATATGTGGGATGAAGTTCAAGCCCCACTTGCTTCTGAAATTAATACACTAAAATCACTTATTGGTGGTCAGACTCTTTATTATACCGGGGCTCCGATTGTTGAAGACAGGACAAGCGGTGAGCTGGCTCAGTATGCGACCACAATACTAAACCGTATGGAACGGCGGCTATATCGTGAGAATTACGATATAGAGCGGGAACTACAGAGTGTGGCTATCGGTTCATCTATACAGATAGGCGGGCATGAGATAGTCAACGCTGAGTTATTGAGAATGTCTGGTGTTCATCAAAGAGAGTACAATCAAGCCGTTCTCCACGATCTTTATAGGATATGGATGGAAGGGATTGAGGGAGAAATTAAGCGCCTCGATATCCTTGGCAATAGTATAAGGGCATTGGTTGGTACACAGTCGGCTATTACCAAACCTTATTACAGACCAAGTAAAACCGCCTCCACGGCAGGCGGCGCCATATCCGGAGCAACCATAGGCTACCAAATGGGCGGTGCTTGGGGTGCTGTCGCTGGCGGTATAGTCGGTGGTGTATTCGGCAATATGTCATCTTAATAACTGGAGAACGACATGGCACAGAGAATATCAGCGGGTTTGTCCCGTAAACAAGAGGAAGAAAAGCTCAAAAAGAAAGGGCTCGGTCTGCCCGGACTAAAAGCAGGCCCGGGTGCTACTACGCAGGTTCCGGTTATCGGGGGTCGTGCCGGCATGCCAGATAAAATGGCAATGGTGCCAAGACAAGAAATGTACTCAGGCCAAAAAGGCGAGATGTTTTCCCACCAATCGGACGGAGGGTTGCCAGAGCGTAAGGAAGATTTCTTTATGACTGCCAGGCTTCCGAGGCCTGAAGGTGCCGGTGTCCAACCTGCAGCACCAACGGCTGCCATAGATCCTGAAGCCGCTGCGATGGGTCATGCTGGACTTGGGGGCCTGTTGGAAAAACCTGCAGAGATAGATCCTGGGGCAGGGACACAACCAGGAGTAGCAGAAGCGGCTCCAGCGGCATCTGGAATATATAAGCCTGAATATCCTTCAGAAGAGATAACTCCTGCACCCGGGGCGCAAGAAGGAGTTGTTGAGCCTTCGGCGGTTGGAGTACCGGCTAAAGTGGAAAAGGGTGGATTGAATAAGCAGGCTCTGAATAAGGCCTTGCTTGTTGCCGGGTTAACGATGGTAGATCGTGGTGGCCGTACATATGACAGGCCGACCAGCGCAACCTCTGTTGTTGCCCAAGGAGGCTTGGCCGGGGTTGGCGCATACGACCAGGAGAAGGCTCTGCAACAAAAAGAGGCGGTAGTTGAGCAAGGCCTTGAGAAGGGTGCCATCCAAACTGAGACGGCGCGGCAGGCTCTTGCCAACCAACCACTTAAGACTGAGGCCGCCAAGCTTGCGATCGAGAAGGAGAAAATTGCTCTACAAGGCGCAAAGATCAGCCAGAGGCAAAAGGCAAAGCTCAACACCTTGCTCGATGCTCTGGCTACTGAGACCGATCCTACTAAATTTGCAGACCTTGAGAAACGGTACCGGGCTATGGCCGGGAAAAGTACCGGTGGGAAAAGTTCACCTATGCAGCAAGTGAAGGAAAAGGTTAAGATAGGTGTTGACGTTCTTGGGGAACCGCTTTACGAAGAGAAGACGGTTGGTGCTTTTGATACGGGTACCGGCGCCGTGACCAGATTTTCCGGTGAACAGGGAAGGGGTTTACCGGCCGCAAAGAAGGGTCTTGATATGGCTACGGCCAGGAGTATCATGTCTGAGGCTGGAGGCGATCGCGACAAGGCAAGGAAGTTGGCTAAAGAAAGAGGGTATATCTTATAATGCCAGACATATTTGATAAAATCGGTGGCGAAGGTGGAGGTGGGGGTCTTCCCAAGCGAGATATATTCGATGACATATCTCCTGAAAGAACCCTGGTAGGTACAGCAAAGGACGTTGGTATTGATCTGCTCAAAGGAGCTATCTCTGTGCCTGAAGCTGCTGTCGGTCTCGCTGATATGCCTACCGGTGGTCGGGCTGGTAAAGGTCTTGAGAGTTTAGGTTTTAAGCCAGGCGAAGCAAAAGAAATCCTTTCAGAGCAATATTCTCCAGCGAGAAAAGAAGCCGGTAAAAAGTTTTCCGAGGCAGAAGGCCTTGTTGATAAGACTGTTGCTGCCGTTTCGAACCCCTCAGTAGTTGCAAGTGCCGTCCTTGAATCTCTACCGCTCATGGGTGCCGGTGGTGCCGTTGCCAGGGGGATTCCATTACTCGGTGCTGGTGGCAGGGCCTTATCAGGAGTAGCTCGATCAGCTATAGGTGAGGGGACTGTAGCTGCTGGATCTGCCGCAGAAGGGGTAAGGCAACAAACCGACGAAGGCCTTTTAACCGGTAAGCAGGCCGCTCTCGCAGGAATTACCGGTGCTCTTACTGGTGCCTTCACTCATCTTGGCGGCAAGGTTGCCGATGAACTTGGTATCGCTGATGTTCACACATATCTAGCAGGGGCAGGTAATAGAGTCAGGAAGAAGTTAGCCCGTAGGACAGTAGAGGGATTTATCTCTGAAGGTGTCCTTGAAGAGCTTCCCCAGTCTGTCCAAGAACAAATGATTCAAAACATCTCGCTTGATCGTCCTGCCTTTGAAGGGGTCGATGAGGCTGCTGTCCTTGGCGTACTCTCCGGTGGCGTAATGGGTGGTGCGTTCAATATCGCTGCCGGTGATAGTGCCGGGCCTATCCCAGATCTTGATAAGATCGAAAAGCCTTCATTGATTGTCGACAAGGGCGAAGTGGTGGCTGACATGGCACCAAAGGGGCCAATCGGGGCTGCTGCCGCTGCCGGTGGTCTTGGCCTCCGGACACCTGCATTTATCCCAGACGAGCGAAGGGTTGACGAAATAGCCCGCCTGGCTGCCAGAGATGCGCAAAGGGCAGCTGCCGAGAAAAACCTTGAAGGATTTAAAGGGCGCAGCCGTGGTTTACCATCTACCGCTGCCGAATCAGCTGAGGTCATAACCGGAATACCGGCAGGGACTCTCGCGGCAGAGACCGAGAAAGAGACTGCGGTTAGAAAAGAAAAAGAGAGCAAACTTGCCCAGACATTTGCTTCGCTTCCCACTGAAGAGCAAGAAGCTGCTGCAAAGGCTGAGGCCGAAGATGTGGCCGCGATAGATCCAATCCACGGATTAAGGGCAGAGATCAAGAAGCGCGGTGGTCTCAACCTTGACAATCTCAAGGTTGATTATGACAGCGAGTCCACAAAGGCCATGATTGCAAAGGCCGGGCCCGGGATAGTTTCCAGTAAAGGCACGGTCCAGCTTGACGATATCGCCGATGAAATGGGGCGTCTTGGGATCAAGTCTGCCGATGATCTTCTCAGGGGCCTGACCGAGGCTCCGTCAAAAGCCGAAGCTACCACGGCAGCCGAGAAAGAGATCCAGGCTGCCCGCGACAATGAAAACCGGATGAACGAGCGGGCCGATGAACTTGAAGAAAAGGGGTTTGATCCTGTTTTCGAGAAACAACCGGCGATATCATTCAATAAAGGCGACAAGATCTCTACCGCAGGAGATCCAAATATTCCTGCTGATGAATATGAAGTTAAAGGGATAGACGCTGACGGCAAGATAATATTGCAGGATGGAGTCACGCGAAAGGTTGACGGGTTTGACTCTCTCTCTGTTGATGGTGTTAAAAGGTCTGGCGAGGCCGGGCTTGGTCTCCCGTTCACGCGAGAAGCTGAAAAAGTTGAAGCTGAACCTTCCGCTGCTGCTCCCTCTCCGGAGCCGGCCCCCTCCCCGGCTGCCGCAGTAGCGGAAGGGGATGTTTCTCCAGTATTGTTTGCTGATGCGAAGACTGGTGATCGTCTTGTCTCTGATCGAGAACAATATCTGGTACAAAAGGGTATAAAGTTAAAAGAAGAAGCAACAAAACTCGCTAAAGATGTTGGTGGTGATGTTGTTTTAGACCGTGAAAAATGGGCTGTTGTATCTGATAATCCAGTAAAAACAGAAACAGAAAAAGCCAAGGAAGAAAAATTCAGGGGTAAAATGCAAGAGGTTATTGCAGATAAACTTGAAGCTCTTGGGGGCGAATCTCCTCTTTCAACCGAAACGATCGATAATAAAAAGTCTATTGCTCATGGCCAGGAGGTGAACACCTCCCCCAGTGAAGCAATGAAAGAGGCCGAGAACTATAAAAAGGCCCATGTCCTGGTTGATGGTCTCGAAATATCCGTAGAAAATCCTGTTGGGTCAGAAAGATCCGGAATGGATGACGATGGCAAGAAATGGTCTCAGACTATGAAGTCTGACTACGGCTATTTTAAAAGGTCGGTTGGATTTGACAAGGATCATGTTGATGTTTTCCTGAAGCCTAGCTATACGGGCGGCAATGATACAGTCCATATCGTCAACCAGGTAAACAGGGATGGCTCGTTCGATGAGCACAAGGTTGTTCTAGGCGCCACATCAGAAAAAGATGCTCTCCTGATATATAAATCTAATTACGAAAAAGGATGGACTGGCGGCAAATCTGTTGCATCCATGCCTCTTGAGGCTTTCCAGGAGTGGGTTAAATCTTCTGGACCGGCAAAAGGTGAGGTCAGGACAGAGCGCAGGGCGCTCACGGCCAAGAAGGAGAGGGTGGAGCGCCGGGCCGATCTGGTCAATGAGTCTGGCGAGTTTCGCAGGCAGAGTGATGTCGCTGCTGAAATCCTGGGAGATATGCAGGAAGACGAGCAAGGGAATATCGTCAAGCTTGATTTTAAGAATCCAGAAGTAAAGAAGCACGTTGCTGCGACAATGGAAGATGATGTCGTTCCGGAGTTTATTGATTCGAAGCAAGCCAGGATAATGTCTGCCGAAAGAGCGCAAGAACTCCTTAAACTTGATCCGGAGATGAACGCTTACTACATCGAGATGGACATTGCCAATGTCGGCGGCGGCAATAATGCTCTTGGAAATTCAGGGTTTGATGTTATTTTTGGAAAGATAGGAACCGTTATTGCTAATGACCTTGACAAAAACGGCGGCAAATATATTGCGGACAAATTCAGACATGGCGGCGACGAGCTTTCAGCGGTGACTGTCGGGAAGAATCTAACCCAAGAATCTATCGAAGAAGCCCTGTA
>DAOVJK010000324.1 GCA_030673265.1 Pseudomonadota bacterium
AGACAAACATCGACAACCCATCGGGCGCCTCTCCCTTCAGGGTGAAGGGGTTCATCTTGTCAAAACTGCCCAGACTGTGCAGAACCAGCTGGCCGCCTTTTTTGGCCTGATCTGAAGTGTAGTCGAATTTATTGAAATCGGCCGAATATTTCAGCTTGCCGTCGATACTGATGCCGTGGGCTGCTTCGAGTTTGTTCGCAGACAAGATGATTAGTGATAAGATTAATAACACCGGGAGCAGGGCGCTGATGCTTTTGGAGAAAGCATTGGCACGGATATTTTTTTTTAACGATCGCATATGATATTTCGTCTGGTTTAAAGATGATCCTTGCTAAGCAGTGAGCACAACAAAGATAAAATATTGATCTTAAAGTTGCAAGCAGGCCAGGACTGAGCTGATTAATAAAGCAGGTTTCAGGACAAGGGTGTCTGAAGATGAAAAACACCTTCCAGCGAGGAGGTAATGACGTTGGCCACCAAGGTGAGAATATTCAGGTCGTGTTCGGTGAATTCTCCTTCAACTTTATTAATTGCCTCCATTACCCCGACAAGCTGGCCATTGATGTTAAGTGGTACTGCCATAATAGATTCGGTCTCATATTTGCCGCGGGTATTTCTATCGATCTCTGAGTCGAAACGTTTGTCCTTTCTGACATTACTGACAATGGCCGGGTGGCCGTGGCTGAAAACCCAGCCAGCCAAACCTTTATCGGCCGGAAAAATCTGCCCGTCAAGCTGGTCCTTGTTGGGGCCGGTGGGAACGGCTATAAGCATTTCCTGGCTTTCGGTTTTTGCCAGGAGAATATGGCTGCCTTCACAATTTAGAAGTTCGTTAGTCATTTCCAATATCTGGTTTAACAGCCATGGTCCCCGAGCGATATTTTGCCGGAGCAGGGATATGCGCAGCAGAAAAATCAACTCCTTGCGGGAAAGAATTTCTATAATATTGGCCGGCAGTACCTGATGCAATAGCCCGGTGCGAAGATGTTTCGGGCTGAGGACATCCATATCCATCAGATATTCACCAATGCATTTGCCGGCAGAAAGGGTTCCTTCCATCCAGGCCATAAGGGTGTCGCTGAGGGATTCGGGGGGCTTGTCAACCTGGGGCTTGATTTTGCGTGATTGTTCCTGGAGCTTCAACGCTGCCTGGATCTGGTCCTGGCTTACCATGCCAAGGTCATTTAAAACGTCTCCCAGTCGCTGCCAATTTGGCCGCTTCGTCGTCAACTGGCCGGAAAGATTCGCCGTAATGTTTTCCATATACGGATTACGTCCTTCTCTGAAAAATTTAACCAGATACTGATCCATCTGGCCTAACTGTTTCAAGCGAGGGACGACAAAATTTTCGTAGAAATCAAGGGTGCCGTCTACCATTTCCTGGGCCGAGGAAAACACCTTGTAGCCACTTTTTTGCAGAGCAGCGACACTCTCGAAGTCGTAGGCCTCCTTGAGTTCAGCGTAGAGGTCTTTGATATGGTCCATATAGTTGACATCGGCCATCTGGGCAACCAGATCTGCGGTGGCCATCATCCGGCCTATTATATCTTCTTCCTCGGAGTTAAAAAGACCTTCAAACTGCAGGGGTACGTTGAATCTGGTCAGGGAAATTATAGCGGGCACCAACTCAATACTGCGGGGAGGCCATTTTTTACGGGTAAGATAAGAGCGGGCCAGGGACATGCTCCGGGCTTCATGGTTGAAGGAGTATTTGCCTCCGCTTCCTTTGGCGTCGCCTTTCTCCATGATGTAACCGGAATCGTGAAAGAGGGCGCTGGCTATGGCGGCCAGGAAGAGATCGGTGTCGATTGGGGGGTGGTCATGACCTTTTATGCGATTCCAGCCCCCTATCATCCTGGCAGTCAGCAGGGTGACGTCCAGGGCATGATTAAGATTGTGATAACCGGTCTTGCAGGATTGGTGAGAGTCCCATTTGCCTTGGTACAGTTCGGTGGTGTCAGTAAGAATATCGTTAAGCAGGTCCGAATCAGAGCCGAATTCGGCAGCGTAGATCTCCTTGATCAGAGATATGCTGAACTGGATATTATTATTGTGATTTTCAATTGAAGCCCCGGATTGGGTCATCAATTTTCCTCCTCAACTTTTTAACAAGAAACAACCCGACAGAGAAGTCACCATTCTCAAAAGGTATATGTTTAAATAGCAGGTTTCCTCTGTAAAAGTCAAATCTTTCCCCGATGTTAATAGGCCGACAGCAATGGGAAATCAAGGGATACGGTTTACGTTCGAGCTATACATCTTAAAGATACGATTACTTGGAACCCCGGTCATTCATTTAGAGTGGTTTTAATTTCACCTGTCATTTCATAAATTAGTTTGAAATGCCAATTAGTTAATCAGGGGCAACTGAGCCAGACCGAGTTTGCTGAAAGGGATTGGTGTTTCCAAAATGGTTTTTTTGTTAATTTAGGACAAAACAATCTTGAAAAGTTTCCATCATCAACTAGAATGACATTCTTTAATCTTGCTGATTTTACAGGGTAAACTTAATTCATTGAAATACGCTGATAATTTTTTGATTCTCTGCCAAAGTTGGAGGCATGAAAATGGGTAAAACCATAGCACAGAAGATCTTCGAGTCTCATACCCGGGATATCCCTACCCCCGGCAATGTGGTTCTCGATCTAGATGTGGTGATGTGTCATGAGATCACTACTCCAATCGCGATTAATGATCTGGTCGAACGTGGCATAGACCGGGTCTTTGATCCGGACAAGATCAAAGTGGTTATTGATCATGTCACTCCCTCTAAAGATTCCAAGACTGCTACCCAGGCCAAGATAATCCGCGACTGGGCCAGACGACAGAATATTCGCGATTTTTTTGATGTAGGTGAAAATGGGGTTTGTCATGCCCTGTTCCCGGAAAAAGGTTTTGTCCGGCCTGGTTATACGGTGATAATGGGTGATTCCCACACTTGCACCCATGGTGCCTTCGGAGCTTTTGCTGCCGGAGTTGGTACCACCGATCTTGAGGTTGGTATTTTAAAGGGGGTCTGTTCCTTCCGCATTCCGGAAACTCTCAAGGTAAATTTAACCGGTGTTCTGCATGATGGTGTTTATGCCAAGGACGTTATTTTAAAGATTATCAAAGAGTTGACAGTCAACGGCGCCACCGACAAGGTAATGGAATTTCGGGGGCCAGTGGTTGAACAGATGAGTATGGAATCACGGATGACCTTGTGTAATATGGCCATTGAGGCCGGTGGTACCTGC
>DAOVJK010000121.1 GCA_030673265.1 Pseudomonadota bacterium
TATACTTTAGTATGCTGAAAGCCTTATACAGCAGACTATACGGATATATCGGCTGGCCCGCAGGGGGAGTAATTTCGAAGTCTGCGCTATCTGAAAAACAAACCATGTATTTCATTTGGTACAAACTGTGACCTTGATATTCTACAGCAAACCAATAGTTTAACACACAAGTACAACCATTTAAAATGACTTTTCAAAAATACTCATGAAATATGCGGGTTAGTTCTGTATCATTGTTGAATCGGATGATTTCTTGGTGGGAAACGAAATCAACTTGCATTACCCTGTTTTTAACCGAGATGTTTTCCTCGGAAGCCGAGGATGCCTCCAGGTAGCGCGTTGTGACAAATGGTGCATAGTTCCGCCGGCGGTATATTGTTGTTTGCCGCCCAGACGTTGCTATCAAGCCTCAATAAGGTGAACAGGGTCGCCGTAAACAGTATAAGCGAACTCTTCATCCGAATGTTACCCAGCCGGGTGGCTTGATATTGCAAAGTTCAGCCTGGACCGGATTAATTCCGGCCCAGGCTGATTGGGCATTACACAATGAATAGTAAAGCAGATTTATTCTTCTATTTCACATTCACCATCTTCACATTCGATGTTGGCGACCAGAAACTTGGCTTTTAATCCGGCTTTTTTGAGGGATTGGACCGCCATGTCTGCCCTGGCGCCGGTAGAGCAGTGGGCCAGAATTTCTTTATCTTTGGGCAGTTCGCCGATTCTTTTCTCTATTTCGTCCAGAGGGATGTTGATGGCATTCGCAAACATACCATCCGAGGTTTCTTCCGGACCCCTTACATCAAGAATCACTTTGTTGGCAAACTTGCCGGCCACGACTTCCTTAAACTCTTTAATCCCTACTTCGCCTTTGCCCGGCTTATATGTCCAGGAGATTTCGGAGCTCATTTTGCCGGTTGCAATCGGGTTGCCTGCTAATTTCCAGCCCGCAAAACCGCCATTAACAGTGGCAATGGCCTTGTAGCCCCAACCCTTAATGGTTTTGGCGGCTTTTTTGGTGTCTGCCTGGTTCCCGTAGAGGATGATCGGGGCCTGTGATTTCATGGCCGGGAAATCGTCTTCAGCGTCGGCAAGTTCGGTTAGGGGAATGTTGATTGCCCGTGGAATATGTCCAGCTGCTGCGTCTTTCGTTGAACGGAGATCAACCAGGACTATGTTGCCGGATTTGATGAATTTTGTGCTTGCGACCACCATCTGCCCGGATTTTTTCCAGCCGGGAGCACCTTTCAGCATTACTTTGAGGTTGGTATAACCCATTTTAGCCGCCAGACCGGCGGATTTAGGACTCATGCCTCAGGTAGGGCCTCCACAATAGAATATCAGCAGCTTATCCTTATTGTCTTGGGGCAACAGGGTTTTGCCCTCTTTTTTGAGTTTGTCAACAGGCATGGAGATTGCGGTGGCAATGTGACCTGCGGCGTAGCGTTTGCCCGGTCTGGAATCGATCAACATATAATCTGCTTTGCTGTCGATCAGTTCAGCCAGATCATTAGGCATGATCTCGGTTACGCCTTTAGGCAGCTTGGCCAGTTTTGGTTTTATGACGGTGGCAATCTTGTCAGCGCCTAAAACCTTGTACTTGACGATGGCCGCCTCTCCTTTTTTGGCATGCTCAAGTCCCTTAGTGTCGTCATTAAATTTGATCATGACCAGCCCAAGCTTCTTGTCTTTGATCGTGATGGTCTTGGCTTTGTTGGACATGCCGAGGACTTTGCCTTTAGCTGTCGGCCCCTTCTGTTGGGCGGTCGCCTGTTTGCCAGCTTTAACAGCGGCATGGCCTGATATTGGGCTGGATGTGACCAGCAGGGCGGCACACAGGAAAACCGGAATGCCAAGCATTAATTTTTTGAACTGCATAATATCCTCCTTGGTTTTAGTTAAACAATGTTCTCTTTGGTTAAATTTAAAAATTCGAGTTTCTTGTTATCTGGTTGATGCAATTCATCAGCTCTGCCGGTTCAAAGGGGCTGTAGAGGAGATGTAAGTGGGGGGTGCTACTTCCTAAGGCGTCGATTATGCCCTCACTACCGTATGGGGTTATCACGATGAGTGGTAGAGTTATGCCTCTATCTTGTAATTGTTTGAGCAGCATGCTTCCCTCGCAATCCGGCCCCGGGATGTCGATGATCAACAGGTCTGTTTGGTCTACGCCAGTTTTTGATACTATCTCGGCCAGTGCGGTTCCCGCACTGTGGCAGCTGGTTACCCTGAAGTTGGCCTGTTTCAACAACAGAGTCAGGATGCGTTCCAACTCTTTTTCGTTTTCGAGCAGTAAAATGTTGTTCTCGGGCATGTTTGCCGTTCTCTGTAAAGTTTTCTATCTGATTGTATTACTAAGCAACTGTTGTGCCGTGGCGGGTTTTATCTTGTAACCAACTGTTATTGTTCTAAAAACGGTTGTGTCGAGGCCTGTTTTCTGTTGCTGAAGGGGTGCAAAGAAATTTGCTCGGTTTGTGGGGGCTTCTGTGCAGGTCTTGACTGGCTGGATTTTCGCTGGGGAGCTGGGGCGTGGGATCGCAAAGAAAATTGCACCCCTTGCGGGTGGTTATAGGGCTTTTATTCGGAGAAGCTTGACTATGGGGGGCAGGGCGGCAGTGGGATGGTTATATCTCGTTCAGGCTGGCGTTTTTTTTAAGACGCCAGTTCAAAGCCTGTCTGGTTATGCCGAGCATTTCGGCGGCAAGTCGCTGGTTACCATTGGTTCGCCGCAGGGCTTCCTGGATCAGGATATTGCTGGTCTGCTTCAGGGATGGCAGAGTTTTGATATTGCTGAAGGGAGTGAGATTGGCGTTATCCGATCTTACGGTAGAGGTTGGATCTATTTCGTGTAGGATCGTTATCTGTTTTTTGAAATGATCCATGCTTATGGTGCCGCTTTCCTGTCTGCTCAGGGCATCCATGACCATATTTCGCAATTCTCTGATGTTACCCGGAAAGTCGTATGTGGACAACAGGCTGATCAATTCCGGCGGATATGCCGGCTTATTGCGATCAAGCTTTTTTGCTGCCTCCGCAAAAAAATGATCAAGAAGGACGGGCAGGTCGTCCAGTCTTTGCCTTAATGGCGGAATTTCAAGGTGGTGAGCCCGGAGACGGTAGAGCAAGTCCCTCCTGAAATTTTCATCATTATGCATTTCGCGGAGAGAGCGGTGGGTGGCGAAAACCATCCGGCAATCGGTGAGTTTGGCCATGTCGGAACCCAGAGGCATGAATTCCCTTTCCTGGATAAGGCGGAGCAGTTTCACCTGGGAACTGCCGGCCAGGTCGCCAATTTCGTCGATAAACAGGGTGCCGCCGGCTGCCTTGCCGATAAGGCCCGCCCGGGCCTTATCGGCGCCGGTAAAAGCCCCTTTGATATGACCGAACAGAGCGTCCGCCAGCATGTTCTCATCCAACCCGGCAATGTTAACCGGCACAAAATCACCCTTGCGGCCACTCAGTCTGTGGATGGCCTGGGCGATCAACTCTTTGCCAGCTCCGGTCTCACCGGTAATGAGGACCGGTTCGCAGGTGGAGGCGATGGCCTCGACGTACTGGAACACGGAACGCATACCTCGGTTATGGGTGATGATCCGGGAGAAGGCCTCGGGGTGGTCTAAGGTGTCATGGAGGAAGTGTTTTTTAAGTGTTTCATGTTCATGGCGCAAGCGGCCAAGTTCGATGGCCCTTCTGACCCCGCTGACCAGCCGTTCTTCATCACTGACCTTGGTGAAGAAATCGTAGGCGCCAAGTTTCATGCAGGTGACGGCGGTTTCAACCAGATCAAGTCCGGTAATTATAATAACCGGCACTTCGGGGTGGCTTTCAATTATCATGGGCAATAGTTCTTCGCCGGAGAGATGGGGCATGGTCAGATCGAGGACAAGGGCGCTTACCGATTGGCTGGCCATGATTGCCATGGTTTTGCGGCTGTCGTTGCAGGTCAGGATATTGTTGATGCCGGTGGATCTGAGTTTCAGACTGAAGCTGTTCAGCCAGCTATCCTCGTCGTCTATCAATAAAACCGGCTGAATCGGGAACGGATTTTTGGCGGCAGGCATAAATTAACTCTCCACTTTTTCCAGATCTATTTCAGCAATTGGCACGATTAGCGTCACGGCAGTGCCCTGGTCGGTTGAAGAAAAATTGATTTTGCCGCCATGTTCCTTGATGATGCCGGCTGAAACCGACAGGCCGAGTCCGGTACCCCCCGTACCTCGTTTGGTTGTGAAGAAGGGGTCGGTTAACCGGTTAAGTGAATCGGCAGGGATGCCGCAGCCCTGATCTTCAACCTTGAGATAAACCTGTTGCCTATCCTCGGTCAGGCCGGTTTCGACGGTTATGAGTGCCTCGTTGTTGGGCAGGGCGTCGCAGCTGTTCTGTAAAAGGTTGATGACAACTTGTTCAAGACGCTGGCTGTTGCCGCGGATAGGGGGCAGTTCGGTCCCGTATTCTTCGACAAATCTTTTGGTGCTCTTCTTGAGCAGGTTGCCGGTCAGCCGCGCTGCGGTCTTGGCTATTTCGTTGATGTCGATCAACTGCATTGAGTGGGTATTGTCCTGCCTGGCATAGTCTTTCAGGTCCTTAACGATGGCCCTGATTCGTTTGGAACTCTCTTCAAGCTCTTTGAATAGTTTGGGGACCTGCTCTTTCATCTCGCAATATTCAAGCCCGGCGACCAGAAAGTCACCGTTTTCAGCATAGTATCGTTCAAGAATCGGACTAACGCTTGCCCAGGCTTTGGCCAGCATCGGGGCATTGAGCAGGGCGATACTATTAGGATTGTTGATTTCATGGGCCATTCCGGAAACAAGGAGGCCCAGAGAGGCCATCTTGTCTGCCTGGATAAGCTGGCGCTGGTGCAGTCGACTCTTCTCTTCGGCTTGTTTTCGTTCGGAAATATCCCTGATAATCCAGATCGAGTGCCACTTATCTTTTATCCTGGTCTCGGATAAAGACAGTTCCACCGGCAGATCTGTGCCGTCCCTCTTTTTGGTGATCAGTTCAATGGTCTCCCGGATTGGTCCCTCGCTGGTTACATGATTTTTGATCGGATCGCCGCTCTGTTCTTCAAACAGTCTTGGCGAGATCAGGGGATGGATCGGTTTACCAATTACTTCAAGGTTTTTGTAGCCGAACATTTCCGCTGCGGTTTGGTTCCAGTAGGAGATGTTCCCCTGATGGTCCATCAGGACAATGGCATCCTGAGCTGAATTAGCCAGGTTCCTGAAGTTTTCCTGATTTTCACGCAGGGCAGCTTCAGCATTTTCCCGGGCACTCGATGTTTTTACATATTGCTGGGCCAGTTTTGAAAGATCATCGGCCATTGTCCTGATATCTGCGGGTCCAGTCCAGTCGAATTTGAATTCTTCGTTGTTGTTCATAACCCGATCAAGTCCGGTCAGGATCTGTTCCTTGATTGAGTCGATCTTTCTGGCAATACCGTTGGCGATCACAAAAATAAAGGCCGCCATGATCAAAGTTATCGTAATGATGTTCCTGATCAGGGACCGTTTCCACTTCAGGGCGGCAGTGCGGTCAACCTCGGTGCCGATCCACAGGGTCGGGCGCAGACCGTTCAATATGACCGGCATCCAGGTTACCGTGTAGCCGGTGGGGCTTTCCCAGAGGGCTGCCTTTCTTTTGCTCAGAAGGGGCTGGAGTCTGGGAAAATCTTCAAAGGCATTGGTGTCGGGTGTTATTGTCAGTTTTATGGCGTATGGCTGATGGATGTATGTCCCGGCGGAATTTATCCAGAGGGAATCGAGATATTTGGCCAGGAATATCCCGGTGTCTATCCGGAAAGAGGCGGTAATCAGACTTTCCCCGGTGCCGATGGTTGTTGAGAGGAACAGTTCTTTGCTGTCTGTTACTATGTTGCGGCTCGACTTTTTGTTTTTGCTGTTATATGGCTGGAATAATCTGTCGTTGCGGAGCATTTCCAGCTTTTTCTGGTCGTTGTGGTTGTAAAGGCTTATTGCCAAGATGGCATCCTGTGACGAAAACCATGAGTTTAGTAACTCGACAAGTTGCGGGGAGGGGGCAATTGCGGATGCGGAGTTGATGATCTCCCTGACTTCCGGTAGCGTGGCCACCGCATTCAGGGTTTGTCGATAATGGCTGATGCCCCCATTAAGGTTGGCCAGTTCAAGTTCCTGGCGGACTTCGGCCTGGCGCAGGCCCACCTCTTCGTGCCTTTTGATATGGCCCCTCAGGTTTACCCCGACCAATGTCAGTATGGGAATGATGCCAAGGGCGAAAGCGACCAGAAATATCTGAGAGCGTAAGTTCATCTGCTAACTGTTGTCCTGTAGTTGTAAGAGCCTGTGGTCATGTTGTTGATCTTTGTAATTGCTAATGGTAACATCCCGACTCCCATATCTCTTTATACATTGCCGATTTTACAGAGCCGCCAATCGTGATTATTGTTGTTCAGCGAGATAATTACCTAACTATATAAACAGCTTGATGGATAAGTTCATGAAAAAAAATGATATGCCTCCCAAAAAAGAATTTCCGGAAGGCATGGTGCCGCTGGGTAATGCCAAATTTAAATTTGCCTGCCATTCCGGGGTGAAGTGTTTTACCCATTGTTGTCGGAAATTGGAGCTGTATCTGTATCCCTACGATATTATTCGTTTAAAAAACAGACTCGTGATCAGTTCCGAGGATTTCCTTAATCGTTATGCCGGAGTGGTAAAGGGGGCCAATCCCTGTTTTCCGGCCCTGATGCTGACCATGAGTGACAACGAGGGCAAGACTTGCCCGTTTCTGGATGACAATGGTTGTTCGGTCTATGAGGACAGGCCCTCGGCCTGTCGCACCTACCCTCTGGAGCGGGCTGTTGAGCGGAGCAGCACCGGAAGCCGGCCCCAGGAATTTTATTTCATGACCGATCACTCTTATTGTCTGGGCCACAGGGAAGAAAAAGAGTGGACGGTCAAGGAGTGGGTCCGGGACCAGAGCCTTCAGTATTATAACCAGATGGACGATCTCTGGGCTGAAATGGATACCCTCTTTGCAAACAGCCGGATCTGGCGGGGTGAAGGATCGGCTGGGCCTCGGCAACTCCTGGCCTTCCTGGCCTGTTATAATATTGATCGGTTCCGGCAGTATGTTGCTGAGCACCAACTGCTTGACCAGTTCCGGCTCGATAAATCCCGGCGCAAACTTATCGATTCCGATGATGAGGCCTTGCTGAGATTTAGTTTTGATTGGTTGAAATTTGTCCTGGCTGAACAGCCTGTTTTACAAGCCAAACGGTGATGATTTACTTGCCCGCCTGACTGTCAACGGGGTTCAACTGCCGTTTGTCATAGAATTGGCCAGACTCTCTACAGGGAGAAAGGGGCAGGCTGATTGCTGGAGTGATAAGATCTGTGTGGTTCCAGTTGGCCTTAGTATGTTCAAATGCCCCAAATTAGCTTATATGATTCGTAAACAGAGGTCATAATCTCTGGGCAAGAAGCTTGACATAACCGGAATCAGGCCGGGGCCTATATCTTTTTGACTGCTTTATTGCGTAGCCTGGGTTAAATACCCCGCCCCTTGGGGCGTTCGTTGCTTTTAAAGATACCCCGCTGCTTGCGGCGGGGTAATTCATTTTACAGCAAACGACTGGGTACGGTAGAACCGGTCTTCACCTAGATCTACAGCATTATAGGCCTTAAGCGCTACTAACTGTCTGCTAAATATTTGTCATTTTTGAAAAGACCGGCCTGCCTGGTGCCGTTGGCGAAAATATAGACGCCTTTACCGTTCTTCTTGCCTCTTTTGAATGCGCCGGAGTAGCTACTGCCGTCGGCATATTTAAAGACACCCTGGCCATGGAATTTACCCCTTCTCAGGTTACCCTTGTAGCGAGCTCCATCGGGATAGGTCATGACTCCTTTGCCGTCCGGGAGATTGTTGACGAAATGGCCGATAAATTTGGTGCCGTTGGCGTATGAATAGGAACCTTCTCCGTAGAGGGTGCCGGCCATGAAGCTGCCGGTGTAAGTAGCGCCGCCCTGGTATTTGATGGTTCCATCGCCATCCGGCTGCCCATTCCGAAAGGCCCCTTTGTAAACCGTCCCATTCGGGTAGGTCATGGTGCCCTGACCGCTCATCCGGGCATCTTCAAAGTCGCCGTCGTACGAACCGCCGTTGTTGAATTGGTATACGCCCATACCTTCCACGCAATTGCCGCTGACGCAAGTAGCTCCAACCTGGGCAGTGGGTAGAAAAAAAGTGAGAAGAAAGATTGTGAAAATAAGTTTGTTGAACATCCGGAGCACCGTTTTGCAATGATTGGTATCGTTGACGAATAACTGGTGGTAAAATTCGAATGTGACTATAAATGATTTTTGTAAGACTAACCCGCATATTTCATGAGTATTTTTGAAAAGTCATTTTAACTGATTGTACTTGACTGTTAAACCTTTGGGTTGCTGTGGAACATCAAGGTTACAGTTTGGACCAAATGAAATACATGGTTTGTTTTTCAGATAGCGCA
>DAOVJK010000336.1 GCA_030673265.1 Pseudomonadota bacterium
AGAGAACTGTTTATTTCAGCCGGAAGTGATCTCGTGGTGAACGGATCTACTTGTTAAAACTTGCCAAGTACGGACCACATCACCCCAGCGGCGATGGCGGAACCAATCACCCCGGCGACATTGGGAGCCATGGCATGCATCAGCAGGAAATTCTCCGGATCTTCTTTCTGACCGACCATCTGGACAACCCGGGCCGAATCAGGAACCGCCGAAACACCGGCCGCACCGATCAGAGGATTAATCTTCTCTTTGAGGAAAAGGTTCATAAATTTGGCAAAAAGGACTCCACCAGTGGTGGCAACGACAAATGAAAGAGCCCCTAAGCCGAAGATCAACATCGATTTAGGGGTCAGAAAGGTCTGGGCCTGGGTAGAGGCACCAACGCTGAAACCGAGCAGGATGGTAACAATATCAATCAGGGCGTTGCGGGCTGTTTTGGCCAATCTTTCGGTGACGGTACTCTCCTTCAGCAAATTGCCAAAAAACAACATGCCCAACAGGGTCATTGAGCCGGGAGCAATCAACGCGCAGATCAGGAAGCCGACGATCGGGAAGATGATCTTTTCCTTGCGGGATACCTCCCGTGGGGCCTTCATGCGGATCAATCTTTCTTCTCTACTGGTAAACAGATACATGATCGGCGGTTGAATGACCGGCACCAGGGCCATATAGGAATAAGCGGCAATTGCGATGGGGCCAAGCAGGTCCGGGGCAAGCATTGAAGAAAGAAAGATAGCGGTAGGCCCATCCGCGCCGCCGATAATACCGATGGCGCCTGCCTGGGCCGGGGAAAAACCCAGGACCAATGAGCCCAGAAAGGTCAGGAAAATGCCGATCTGCGCGGCGGCCCCCAGCAGGATAAGTTTGGGATTGGAAAGCATGGTCGAAAAATCAGTCATTGCCCCGATCCCCAGAAAGATCAGGGGTGGATAGATACCTTTCATGACCCCGAAATAGAGATAGGAGAGCACGCTGCCCTGGTCATAAACGCTCAGGCTCATGCCTTCGATGGGGGGGATATTCCCGATCAGAATACCAAAGCCGATCGGTACCAGTAAAAGCGGTTCATAATCCTTGGTGATGGCCAGGTAGATGAAGATGATCCCGATGAGGATCATGATCATATTGCCCCACTCCAGATGAGCAAAACCGGAATTGTTAAAGAAAAGCATACTATCGAGATTCACTAGATTCTCCTGAATGGCTGTCTGCCAAAATTACTCTATGATTACCAGTTCCTGGCCCTGGTTGACCGTGTCACCGTCCCGCACCAAAATCTTTTTGACGAGACCATTGCTCTTGGCGGGGATCTTGTTTTCCAGTTTCATGGCTTCCATGATCAGGAGCTTTTGACCGATTGTCACCCGGTCGCCTTCTCTGACGAAGATTGATTTGATCTGGCCCGGCATTGGCGCGATAATGCTCCCCTTGGCCGTGGCTTTAACCGGCGAGGCATACGATGGAGACGTTGTCTGGGATTTCTGGGCCGGCGCTGGTCGGTTCATGATGGGTAGACCCAGGTTTTCAATGGATTTGATCAGAACCACATGCTCCTGACCATTTACTTCGACATAGGCATCGGTCGTGGTAACTTTCTTAATAATGACCTCGTAATCACGGTCATTGATTTGCAAATCATATTTACGCATCTTGTTAGCTCCTTGGTGCCAAGGTGTTACCCTGGTTATTCATGGCTTCAAAACGACCGGCCCGCTGCCACGATGAATCCCATAAACTATGGCGTTTCCAGGTTATCTTGCGATTATCATCATCGCTAAACTGATAAAGGTGGAGGGCGGTGGCCACGGCAATTAAAGTTTCATCGTCAATAATGTCTGGATCGCCGCCGTCGCTCTGATTATCTCTGGCGACCCTCTGTAATTTGTTTTTCAGACTGGAAAAACCGTTCAACATTATCGGCAGGAAGGTAATGTAGCCAGCGATCAGAGAAAGACCGCCGAAAACGACCGCCATGCCGATAATACTGAAATGCAAGGCATCGAAGCCGCCGACATTAAGAGTAGAAAAATCTAGGTTGATAAAGCTGAAATCCATTCCAGATCCTTATAGGGGGATATTGCCGTGTTTCTTCATGGGATTATGGGCCCGTTTGTTTTTGGTCAACTGCAGGGCTTTGACAATCCGGAAACGGGTGCGAGCCGGTTCGATGATATCATCAATATAGCCACGACTTGCAGCAATGTAAGGATTTAAAACCGCAGCGTCATATTCTTTTTCTTTTTCAAGCAGGTATGCCTCAGGATCATCTGTTTCGTTTGCTTCCCGGCCATACAACACTTCAACCGCACCCTTGGCCCCCATAACAGCAATTTCAGCGGTGGGCCAGGCGTAATTGATATCGCCGCGCAGATGTTTGGAGCTCATTACGCAGTAGGCACCGCCATAGGCCTTACGGGTAATGATCGTAATCTTGGGTACCGTCGCTTCGGCGTAGGCATAAAGCATTTTGGCCCCGTTCCGAATGATGCCGGCATACTCTTGCCCGGTACCGGGCAGAAAACCAGGCACATCGACAAAGGTGACCACCGGGATATTAAAGCAGTCGCAGAAACGGACAAAACGGGCCCCTTTAATTGATGAATCGTTATCCAACACCCCGGCCAGGTAATTAGGCTGGTTGGCTACGATGCCAACCGGATAACCATCATATCTGGCGAAACCAACGATCAGATTGGGGGCAAATTCGGCATGAATCTCGAGAAAATCACTGTTGTCTACAGTGCTGAGAATGACATCTTTCATGTCATAAGCTTCATTGGAACTGGTAGGAATTATCTGATTAAGGAATTCGTCATCCCGGTCCGGCGGATAGTCGTTGGGAACCAGCGGATGATTATCGGTATTATTCTGAGGCAGAAACGACAGGAGCCTTTTGATGTACTCAATGGCGTCCAGTCCGGATTCGGCCGCGTAATGGACTACGCCGCTTTTGCTGGCGTGGACCGAAGCCCCGCCAAGTTCTTCGACGGTAACATCTTCATGGGTCACCGATTTTACTACTTTGGGGCCGGTC
>DAOVJK010000016.1 GCA_030673265.1 Pseudomonadota bacterium
AGCAAGCCCGACATCCTCGGGTTTGACCGTATATTCCCTGACCTGACCATCAAGCCACTCTGCAACCCTGGTCTCGCCGGTCACCGTCAACTCATCCATATTACCGGCGCCACAAACGACCATGGCCCGCAAAGCGCCAAGCTTACCAAGCACCGCTGCCAGCTTGCCGATAAGGGCCGGATCGAAAACCCCCATAACCTGAACATTGGCGCCAGCCGGGTTAGTCAAGGGTCCCAGAATATTAAAAACAGTCCTGATCCCGATTTCCCGGCGGGGACCGATGGCATGTTTCATCGCGCCGTGCATGACCGGCGCAAACATGAAGCCGATCCCGACTTCGCGGATACATTTACCGACCTGATCAGGAGTGAGATCAAGATTAACCCCCAAGGCCTCAAGCACATCAGCGCTGCCGCATTTACTGGTGATGGAGCGATTACCATGCTTGGCCACCGTCACTCCGGCGCCAGCCACCACAAAAGCCGCCGTGGTCGAAACATTGAAGGTGCCGGAACTGTCACCGCCGGTGCCGCAGGTATCGACCAGAATACCGTCGCCGGTCCCACCATCGACCCGCGCCGCTTTTTCGCGCATAACCCGGGCCGCGCCAGTGATCTCGGCGATGGTCTCGCCCTTCATCCTGAGCGCGGTAATAAAAGAACCAATCTGAGCCGGAGAACATGCGCCGCTCATAATCTCGTTCATCACCCCAACCATCTCTTCTTCAGCCAGGTCAACGCCGGTTACCACTTTGGCGATAGCTTCCTTGATCATCACACTCCCCTCTTATCTGCCGTACATTTTTGGATAGTCGGGGTCGATAAAGTTCTGCAACAGCCGCACCCCATCCGGTGTCATTATGGATTCGGGATGAAACTGCACCCCCTCGACCAGCAATTCCCTATGACGAATCCCCATCAGCTCATCCTGATCCGTCCGGGCAGTAATCTCCAAACAATCCGGTAGACTCTCCCGCTCGACAATCAAAGAATGATAACGCATGGCTTCGAAGGGATCAGGCAGGCCGGTGAATACGCCTTGACCATCATGGGAAACCGGACTGGTCTTGCCATGCATGAGACGGGAGGCCCGAACGGTGCGACCGCCAAAGGCCTCACCGACCGACTGGTGACCGAGGCACACGCCAAGAATGGGAATCCTGCCGGCAAAATATTTAATCGCCTCAATGGAGATCCCGGCCTTCGCAGGGGTACACGGCCCCGGTGAGATCAGCAGACGATCGGGTTGCAGTGACTCAATATGGGCCACATCCACCTGATCATTGCGGAAAATCTCCATTTTAGCGCCCAAACCGCCTAAGGTCTGGACAATATTGTAAGTAAAAGAGTCGTAATTATCTATTATCACGATCATTTCAGCAAACCCCGCTCAACCATGATGAACTCGAAAAAAAAACAAAAGGGTATAGCAACATCAAGATGGCTAAGCAAAATTTCGAGGTCCAAGGAGTAGTATGTTTTTGTGAGAGAGGCCATACATCTGGTATGCCGAACAAGCAAAAAGGTACTACGACGCAGTAGATCGGAATTTTCGAAGTCTCACCAGCTCGCTTATCTGCGACGCCATCAACCATTACCATTTCTCGGCCAGCTCAACTGCCCGGCGTAAGCCCATTGACTTATTAATTGTCTCTTCATATTCAAGCTGCGGATCAGAATCAGCAACAATCCCGGCCCCGGCCTGAATCCACAGGTCCCGGCCCTTTTGAATAAAAGTGCGGATGGTTATACAGAAATCCATATTGCCGGAAAAGCCAAAATAACCAACAGCCCCGGCATAGGGCCCCCGCCTCTCGGGTTCAAGTTCCTCAATTATTTCCATGGCCCTGATCTTCGGGGCGCCGCTGACCGTACCGGCCGGGAAACAGGCGCTTAAGACATCGAATTGATCATAACCTGGGGCCAGACGGCCATGCACACTGGAAACGATATGCATCACATGGCTGTAGCGCTCGATGAGCATCAGATCACGGGTTTCGACCTGACCATGAATGGCAACCCGGCCGACATCATTACGGCCCAAATCGACCAGCATAAGATGTTCAGCCCGTTCCTTGGGATCGGCCAGGAGTTCCTGCTCAAGGGCAAGATCTTCTTCCTCATTACTACCACGCCGCCTGGTGCCGGCAATCGGCCGTAACTCAATATCATCCTGTTCCAGACGAACCAGGATCTCCGGCGAGGAACCGATCTGCACCAGATCGTTCTGCTTCAGATAAAAGAGATATGGACTGGGATTAATGTGCCGCAGGGCCCGATAAAGCCGAAAAGGCGAAAGATCGGTCCTGGTATGAAAACGCTGGGAAAGGACAACCTGGATAATATCTCCGGAAAGGATATACTCCTTGGCCTTTGCAACCATCTCCCGAAAAGATTGGTCACTCATATTCGAGGTGAATTGATGGTCAAAATCCACTTGACCCTTAGCGGCCAAATTGGCGGGAACCGGCTCGTCAATCCGGGCGACTACTTCATCAATGCGGGCGACAGCGGCCTGGTATTGTTCTGCCAGGTCCTGGCCGGCATCAATCTCAATGCAATTGACAACGGTCAGGGTTTGTTTGAGGTTGTCGTAGATGAGAACCATTCGGGGAATTAGAAAAGAACTGTCAGGGAAACCGGCCAGCGGCTCCTTTAAACTGGGCAGCTTTTCCATGAAACGAACCATATCGTAACCGAGGAAACCGACTGCTCCACCGAAAAAACGGGGTAGGTATTCAGTTTGGTCGCTAACCTTAAAAGACTCGACAAGCTCCCGCAGAAGATCGAGAGGGTTGCCCTCCTTGATCTCCTCGCGCCCGTTCCGCACCAGAGAAACCTTGTCGCCGCGACTTTCGAAGAGGACCAGGGGGTCATACCCTATAAAAGAGTAACGGCCCCACTTTTCTCCGCCTTCAAGACTCTCGAAAAGGAAGGCATGGGACTGGTCTCCAGCGATCTTGGCAAAGACGGTCAAGGGCGTATCAAGATCAGCTATTATCTCTCGATGCACCGGGATCAAACCAGCTTCACCGGCAAGCTCTTTAAAAACTGTCAGGGATGGTTGGCACATAAAAAAACCAGAGGTTGCCTCAAAAGCTATTTTGTTTAGGCAAAAAAAAGCCACGCAAGGACAATACCCTGCATGGCTTTTTGTTCAATATTAATATGGTATATGATCTAATTATTCCCGACAAAACAAGGCCAGCAAGGACAAAATCAAGCGGGATAGGACCTACCAAATTAAGCGATTACTGGGCGTTGGCTGCAGCAAGGGCATTGACACTTTTAGTCAATCTGGAAACCTTTCTGGCAGCATTGCTCTTATGGATCGTGCCTTTACTGGCAGCCCGGTTAATGGTCGGGATTGCTACCTTGAGAGCAGCCTGTGCGTCTTCCAGAGAATTCTCCTCAACGGCGACCCGAACTGTCTTAATAGAAGTTCTAAGCACAGATTTGATAGCGCGGTTACGGGTACGACGAACCAGGCTCTGACGATGTCTCTTTAATGCTGATTTATGATTAGCCAAAACGGACTCCTGTTTTCCAATAATATTTCAAAAAATACAACTCAGATAAGGAAACACTTGCTACCCGACCATAGTCAGAAATCGCATATGCATTCCCTGAAAAGAAGTGAAAATAAATTAAATGCGTAAAAATGTCAAGAAGCTAAAAGGAACACCATCGATTTTTCTCATTTATCAGGATCGCCAGCTAAAACCCTCAGCCGCTAATCGCCGGCAGAATACATTTATTTTATAAAATCAGCAATTTATGCTTGCTCTGGAAACTTTATTCTGTTTATAAATCATATGTGATTGCGATATTGGCCCAGGCCGGATCTACATTTTGCCAATAAGCATTGGAATATCCGCCCAACGGTGCTGGCCTGGTTGATTCTTATTTAACAGGACCAGCCCTTTTTTCACAGCCAGATACATTCGAACCAGAACTATTTTTCAGAAGCCCGGCAACTTTTTTGGGTAATCCAACCACAAAGAGCTCCCCGGCTAATTTTATTTACTTAATATAGCGCCCTTAATGTTCGACTTACTCACATCACTACGCTGGCAGGATTTTTTCGACATCCTGATAGTCTGGTTCATCATCTACCGGGTCCTGCTTATTATCAGGGGGACCAGAGCAGCGCAGATGCTGGCCGGTATCGCCATTATCATTTTTGCATATTTTGTAGCCAAACAGCTTGGACTCATCACCGTATATTGGATTTTGAATACCTTCCTGAGTTCCATTTTTCTGATAATCATCATTATTTTTCAACGCGACATCAGACGTGCCTTGACCCAGGTCGGCCAAACTACGTTTGCCAAGAGCTTCGAGAACACGGCCCATTCCATGGAAGAAGTTGTCAAGGCCGCCCGCTACATGGCACAAAAACGCACCGGCGCCTTAATCGTTCTTGCCCGTGAAACAGGGCTTAAAGACTACATTGATGCGGGCCAAAGAGTTGATGCCGAATTAAGTAAGGAGTTACTGATCAGCCTTTTCCAGACAACCGCGCCTCTACATGACGGGGGGGTTATCATCCGCCTGGGCAGAATCCTGACCGCTGGCTGCGTTCTACCTTTGACCAAGAATCCCTACATCAGTAAAAGGCTTGGCACCAGGCATCGAGCCGCCATTGGTCTGTCTGAAGAATCCGATGCGGTTATTGTTGTCGTCTCCGAAGAAACCGGACGTATTTCCCTGATCCAGCACGGCGCCATAACGTCTGATCTGGATGCAAATTCCCTGAAAAATCGGCTGGAAGCGATATTCGTTACCAGAGAAGACCAGAGACCACCATGGAAAAGCTGGTTAAACAGATCATAAAAATACAACGCCTATTCAAGGTGCCGGAGAAACTGCCCAAGAACCTGGTCCTTAAACTGGTATCACTTTTCTTTGCGGTCTTCCTCTGGTATTTCGTCGTCGGCGAAGACAAGGTTGACACCACGATCTTTGTGAGCATAGAGATCACCAACCTGCCGCAAGATCTGGTAATCTCCAACCAGTTCCGCAAACAGATAGAGGTAACGGTCAACGGCCCCCGGGGTCTGGTGCGCAACATCTCCAGCCAGCATATCACCAGACCGGTGAATCTGGCCAAGGCCCAACCCGGCAGTCATGTAATTAAGAACACGCCTGAGTCGATAAAAATAACGAAAGGCGTCCAGATCCAGAATATCAGACCCGCCAATATTACCTTGACCATCGACCGGTTACTCGCCAAAGAACTACCGATCAAACCAGTATTAAAAGGTAAACCGGCTACCGGTTACGAGGTCGCCGCATTTATTGCCAATCCGCCAACTCTTGGCCTGACCGCGGCATCAAGTATTTTGGAAAAAGAAGTCTTCCTGCTGACCCAGTCAATTGACATCACTGGCCGAAAAGCCGACTTCAGTACCAAGATCGCCCTGGACGTCAAGGAGGAAATAACCGAACTCATCGGCGAACCGGTAATCTCCGTGAATGTTCTAATCAAAGAAAAACAAGTGGCTCGTGAATTCAAAGGCATACCGGTCGAATTCAATCACGAAGCGAAACGGACCATCTATCGTCTTGACCACCACCAGGTGAATATCAAAACTGAGCTCCCCTACAATATGGCCGGCAAAGATGCGCAAAACTTTCTTTTCAAGGCCGTCCTTGAGGCCGACAACCTGCCACCGGGGCGCCACGAATTACCGGTCATAATCATTTCCAATCCCCCGGTCATAACAATTAGGGAAGTAATCCCGGCCCTGATTAAAATCGATATAGGTTCGCCGCAACAGGTCATGAAACAACGCCAACCATCGCCACTTCCTTTAAGCGTTTCACAGGAACCCAAAGAGCAATGAGAAAACTTTTCGGAACCGACGGGGTCAGGGGAGTAGCCAACATCTTCCCGATGACCACCGAGATAGCTATGCAGATTGGCCGGGGTATCGCCTTCCTGGTCAAGGACATGAAGCCCGACCACCGGATCGTGATCGGTAAAGACACCCGTCTTTCCGGCTACATGATTGAAAACGCCCTGGCCGCAGGCATCTGTTCAATGGGAGTCGATGTCCTGTTGGTCGGCCCCCTGCCCACCCCGGGCATCGCTTTTATAACCACCAGCATGCGGGCCGATGCCGGAGTTGTTATTTCCGCCTCCCACAATCCTTTTCAGGACAACGGCATCAAGATCTTTTGCCGCGACGGCTACAAACTTCCCGACCAGCAGGAACTGAAGATTGAAGATCTGATCTTTTCCAATGAAATCGATGATCTGCGGCCAATTGCCGAAGAAGTCGGCAAGGCCTTTCGCATTGATGACGCCCGCGGTCGCTACACGGTTTTCCTCAAAAACACCTTCCCCCGACATTTTGCCCTGGACGGTGTCCACATCGTTCTTGATTGCGCCCACGGAGCAACCTACGGGGTCGCCCCCCATGTTTTCGAAGAACTGGGTGCCAAAGTTACCGCCCTGGGGGTCGAACCGAACGGCAGGAACATCAACCACGAATGCGGCGCCCTGTATCCCCAACTTATGGCCGAGAAGGTTAAAGAGCTGGGCGCCGACATCGGTATCGCCCTGGACGGCGACGGCGACCGGTTGATAGTTGTCGATGAGAAAGGCCGGGTAATCGACGGCGACCATATCATGGCCATCTGCGCTTCGGAATTAATGGCCCGCGGGCAACTCAAGAAAAATACTTTAGTGACCACAGTGATGAGTAATCTTGGTCTGGAAATCGCCATGCAAAACATGGGCGGCAAGATGATCCGCACCCAGGTCGGCGACCGGTATGTTGTCGAAGAGATGCGCAGCAGCGGTTACAATTTCGGCGGCGAGCAGTCCGGCCATCTGATCTTTCTGGATCATAACACCACCGGTGACGGGATCCTCGCCGCCCTGCAATTACTTGCCATAATGATCCAGCGCAACAAACCTATCTCAGAACTGGCCAAGGTCATGGAGTCATTTCCCCAGACCCTGAAAAACGTCCGGACCAAGAGCAAGATCGATCATACCCGGATCAAGGGGTTCAGTAAAAAAGTTACCGCCCTTGAGCAGCAATTGGGCAAAACCGGCCGCATCCTGGTCAGACCGTCCGGTACCGAACCGGTCATCAGGGTGATGATCGAAGGCCAGGATGAAGCCCTGATCGACACCATGGCCGATGAACTCTGCGAAATGATCCACCATGCCGATCAATAACCAGCCCCGCCGATGAAATTACGTCTGGACAAGATGTTGCTCGCCCGCAATCTGGTTGAGAGCCGTCAAAAAGCCCAAGCCCTCATTGCGGCAGGTCAGGTCTACGTCGGGGGACACGTGGCCGATAAGGCCGGCAGCCAATTCCCGAGCGACTGCCAGATCGAAATCAAGGGCAACGATTGCCCCTATGTAAGCCGGGGCGGCTACAAAATTGAAGCCGGGCTCGATCATTTCAGGATCAACCCCTTGCAACTCACCTGCGCCGATTTCGGGGCATCCACCGGCGGTTTCACCGACTGCCTCCTCCAGCGCGGCGCCACCAGGGTCTACGCCATCGATGTCGGCTATGGGCAGTTGGCCTGGAAACTCCGGCAGGACGAGCGGGTCGTAGTCATGGAAAGAACCAATGCCCGCCACCTGATGGCAAGCGACATCCCGGAACCGATTGATCTGGTTGTTATCGATGCCTCTTTTATCTCCCTGGAACTGCTACTCAAACCGGCGCTGATCTTTCTGAAACCGGGCGGCGGGATCCTGGCCTTGATCAAACCTCAGTTTGAGGTCGGCAGAGGCCAGGTCGGCAAGGGCGGCGTTGTCAAGGACCCGGAACTACATAACGCTGCCATCAGGAAAATTGAAGAATTCGGGGTCTCCCTCGGTCTCAACTGCCACGGTTTCAGCCCCTCACCACTCCTCGGCCCCAAGGGTAACAGGGAGTTTCTGATCTACTTCACCCGCTCCTGATTACCCCTCTCACTTATTTTTTACCGAAAAATCTTCTCTTCACCATTTGACTTATCAGACTCATTAATGTGAAAATGATCGTGACGGGCCGCTTATATTTGCGGCCCTCGCCAACTGATAAAAAAAGAGCCACCAAATGAAGCTGATCCTGCAAACCCTGGGAAAAACCTTTTCAAATAGATTCAAACGCTATTCGTTTCTGATCTGCCTTGTCCTTTTATCCATTTTTCTGATCACCAATGATATCGACAACGGTTTTGAGGAGGTTGTGGAAGAGACAGGTATTGAGGAAAGCTCCCCTGCCCCTACTGAAGAAACTGTAACACCGTCAGAGCCGGACTTTCCGCCCCCTTCGACCATTGTCAATATCCCTTTCATCAGCGAGATTGACGCAAAAGATTTTTCCCTGCCGACTCTGGCCGTTATCCTCGGCCTGGTCGATGGCCTTAACCCTTGCGCCATGTGGGTGCTGGTTTACCTAATTTCTCTGGTCCTCACCCTCAAGGACCGAAGACAAATCTGGCTTATCGTCGGCTCATTCGTTTTTGCCTCGGGGGTCCTTTATTTCCTGTTCATGACCGCCTGGCTCAATGCCTACCTTTTCATGGGCTACGTCCGGCAGTTGACCCTTCTGGTCGGCTTCTTCGCCCTGTGGGTAGGCACGGTCGATATCTATGAGTCAATCAAAAACCGGGGGAAACTGGCCTGCGAGGTCGGTAACAGCGAATCAAAAAGCAAGATCATGGCGCGAATCAAGAAAGTGGCACTGTCCCCGTTTTCCGTGGGCAGCTTTTTTGCGATCATCGTTCTCGCCTTCGTGGTCAATTCGATAGAATTCCTCTGCTCCGCTGCCCTTCCGGCCGTATTCACCTACATACTGTCGATCAGTCCGCTCAGCACCCTGCAGTACTACCTGTATATCCTGCTTTACGTTTTTTTCTTTATGTCCCACGCCCTGCTGATCTTCGGCACCGCCGCCTTCGCCGCCACCTCGGCCCTGGGCGAGAAATACGCCGTCTACACCAAACCGATCGGCGGCGCAATCATGCTTGGCATCGGCATTATCCTGATCTTCTTCCCCTCTATACTAAGGTAGGATTGACAAGTTAGCTTTTTTTCTGACCTGCTAATGATATTCTTACCGACGCATTGTTCTAGAGATCCTCATGATCTTGCCTCTCTTTATATTGCGCTGTCGGTTGAATATCTAAATAAAAATCCACTACACACTTCGTATCTTGCCGAACTATCATTCCTGTCGCTAATAGTAACGTGAAATCATTTGTCTATTGAGTCTTCTGACAAATAGAGGCAAGGGGCAGAACGAGAATGCCAATGGGTTGCTTCGCCAATACTTTTCCAAACCAATAGAGCTGGTTGATGTCACTTCTAAAAGGGTAATCCGAAGCCGTTCACAAACTCAACAGCCGACCAGCAAAGTGCTTTGCGCCCCATGAAGCCTGTGAAGAGTCTACAGGTTTGGGAATTAAAAAAAATACAGGAGTCAGATTGAAGCTCGAAATCCTGGCTTATCTGCTAGATTCCGGGGTTCGTCTTTAAAACAAAAATATCAGTTATTCTGCCTTATGCCTTCTTAAGGAAATGGCTTAGCCATCAACTATCGCCGACATACTTCCAGTGCCAGGGTTCCCAGGTGAAACCAAGATCAGATTTCTGGGGATAACTCTGAATAAAGGCAAATTCGCCACCATTTTCTCTCAACCATTTATCAGCAAGGGTGCCGCTGAAAGTCCATTTACTGGGGACCAGATCAAGAGTTGTTCCCAACATATGTTCAGAATAACCGGGTGGCGCCACCCCGCGGGCAATATCATAAAAATCATCACCCTGCCCCATCTTTCTTTGGTAGATCTGACGCTGATATGCAGCACTGCGGTAACCGGAATCCACCAAAAGCTTGATACCTTCCAGAGCCGCCGCCGCCGCCATTACCACGAAAGCATCTCTGGTCGCAATTGTTACGTAGATCTGCCTTTTTTCCAGGACAAGTTCTACCGGCAGCATGGCAAAATTTAAATTCTGCGGATCACTTTCTCCCTTGATCCGGTGACCCAGCCAAGGAGGTCGCACTTCAAAGCGCTTGCCGCCAATCATGACATATTCTTTGGGGGACAGTGGCGCATGGCCCTTGCTTTTAATATCTTCGCCCAGAGGCTTGACGACAGCAGGCTCGAGAGGCACAGCCGCCGAAACAATCTCAGGAGATGACAGGCGACCATAGGCGCTGAAATATCCAGCCATCATGGGTAAAACGGCAACCAACGCCACTATAATCAATCTTCTTCCGGTCAATAATTTCATGTAAACTGGATCAACCCCTGGGATAGATAAATCAGCCAAATCGGCACAACCGCCTCTTATTTGATCACTCTTGCCGAGCCAGTGCATATTACCATGCAATTTCAACAACGATAAACTATTATCGAAAACTATGCTTTCAACCAGCCAACCAAGCGCAAGGTCTGTTTAATGACGAACTATAAAGAGCCGCTCTCCGGTTTTCTGAATCTACATCCAGAGACCATCATCTCTCTGGCCGAAGAAGGTCTTGGGGAAGATTTCAGTGGCATCTGTCGCCCTCTGAACAGCTATATCAACAGGGTTTACGAGCTTGAAACCAGAGCCGGAGCTGGCATAATCATCAAATTTTACCGGCCAACCCGTTGGAAGCGGGAAGCGCTGCTTGACGAACACGATTTCCTGCTGGAACTGACCGAGGCTGAGATTCCGGTAATAGCTCCGCTAAGGCTTAGCAATTCCGCCACCCTGGGTACCTCCAGGAACATAAACTACGCGTTATTTCCCAAAAAAGGCGGCCGCTTTGTCTGCGAATACAGCGAGGATCAATGGCTGGAACTGGGCCGCCTCCTGGCCAGAACCCATGCGATCGGCGCTTTAAAGTGCCCCCGGGACCGGGTTACGATTCACCCGCACTCTATAACCGTCAGTCAGCTTGATCTACTGGAGGATGGCGCCTTTGTCCCGGCTGAACTGGCCGCAGATTTTTTTGAAACCGCCAGGACCATCGTCAAAGAAATTGCCCCGCTGTTTGCCGATACGGAAATGATCAGGATCCATGGCGATTGCCATTTCTCCAATATTATCCACCGACCGGACGAATCGTTCCACCTGATCGACTTCGATGATTTTGGCATGGGTCCGCCGGTACATGACCTCTGGATGCTATTACCAGACCACCCTAACCGCTCACTATATGAAATCGATCTTTTCATGGAAGGCTATGAAACGTTCCGGCCCTTCGACCGGGGCAGCCTGAAACTGATCGAACCATTACGGGCCATGCGCTACATCCACTTCATTGCCTGGTGCGCCCATCAGGTGATGGACGGTGGCGAGCCACCCACCCCGGATTGGGGATCATTTGCCTATTGGGCAACTGAAACTAAAGATCTCCGGGAACAACTAACCAGAATAAGAGAAGGATTCGTCAGCCAAGGCAATTGTTAACTGCCACCCGGCCTTACTATTTACTTGCCGCCGGCAATCCCAGCCTGACGAAGCATCTCACCGACAACCAATTTAATGCAATCTTTGAAATGATCCTTGACGATTATTTCTATCACCGTAGAACCATTAGTGGCGGGGTTGAATAATTCCAACCGGTAACCAACCCGCATGATAATTCCCCGGGTCGGGGCAACAATGGTATCTCGCTCCAGTATTGTCGCGAACAAAACCAGATCGGGCTCAGCCTGGAGGCCCATTTCATTTTTGAGCTGGTCCGAACTCTTGGATCTGATCGTAGAGACCATCTCCGCCAGGTCACCATAGCGCTTACCAATATGCAACTCGGCCCGTAACTCGGCAGTATTGTTAATCTCCTGAAAAAACAGCCCCGCCTCGTCCCCCCGGGCAATATAATAAGCCCCCGGAGCCTTAGCGAAAGGCCCGACAACCAGGATGTTCCGCGCCGTTTTAAGGTCGGCAAGATCACCGGTAATGACCCTGAAATCCTTAACACCTTCCGAAGCCTTCATCAACTGACCGATAATCGGCCCACAGGATGAAAGCACCAGCAACAACGGCAGCAACACCACTATTCTTATCAACATGATTACTCTCCTTCCAGAATTCGATGACACCGCAGGCAATCACCCCTGCCAGGCTCATGGGGGATATTGTCCTGATGACAGGCGAGACACTGCTCCACGGTCTTTGCCTCACGATGGTCCCGGTCAGGGGGCCGGTGCGGAGAAAACAGCGGTCGCCTGACGGCGCAGGCGGCGGATAATATAACCAGTATCATTATCAGCATAATATTTTTCTGCATTCTCAACCCCCATCCTGTACTTTTTCTGGGATCAAACATTCACCAATCGGATGATCACTTGACTTTTCATAAGGACCTTATGCCCTCTTTAGCAATACCAATTAGCCAATAATGGCAAATAAAAGCTCCACTGGTTAATTTCCAGTCTATTTGGCTTGACAAAGCCTCCTGATTAGAGATTTACTCTCGAAATGGAAATTATTTCTATCTCAACTAATTTTACCGCCTAAAAAAAATGTCTGGAGGATCCAAAATGACAAAAATCCAATTCTTAAGAACCATGCTGCTGACTTCACTTTTTCTGCTGCCCGCGTTGTCAGGTGCGATAGCCCAGCAAGAAGGCTCAGCATTGATGACCATCAATCGTTTTCTGACCTGTCAGGCCGTTGAAGAGCGGGAACCGGTAGGAGCCACCAACACCTTTCCCGCCGATACCGAAAAGGCCTACGCCTTTCTGGAAGCTACCGGAATAAGTGCCGACGTCGCGATCAGTGTTGTCTGGTATCACGGCACCGAGGAAGTGGCCCGGGTACCACTGTCGATTCGGCAGGGCAACAGGTGGAGAACATATTCCAGCAAAAAACTGGCTGGCCGAACCGGAGCCTGGCGGATAGAAATCCAGGATTCAGCAGCCGCCGTGCTGGCCTCTGTGGATTTCACCGTCGAATAACCAACGATAAGGGCAGGATACGCGGCAGACTAAAGCCTGGCGTTATCCTGCCCTTGATTATTTTTCTCAATCGAATTGGCCTTTGAAATCCAGAAACTGCTGCTGTAACCTGGCCAGTTCATCTTTCAGGAACGTGACTTCTTCTTGTAGCTGCGCTAGCGGCTCATTACCGGCCTCGCTCTCCATGGCAACTTTCCCCGGGCTGACTGTTGCCGTCTCGTGGCCACTATCGTCATCTTCCCCGGCCAACAGATGTGTAAATCTTGATTCCTTACGCCCAGGCTGTTTAGGTAATTTTTTGACCAGAGCCATCTCCACCAGATTCTCAAGGGTTTCATCAACCTCAGCAAGATCAGCAAAACCATAAAGCCTCTCAGAGCGCCCTCTCAATTCACCAACCGTCTGGGGTCCACGTAGCAACAGCAGACAAAGCAAAGCCGCTTCCCGGATGATTAACTTGCCATTACCGGTAAAACACTCGGCATATTTTGGCACCCGGCTGGCAGCGCTCTGCACCGCCAGTCGCTTCCCTTTCAGCCCATCAATTGCTCTGATCACCGTAGTTTCATCATATGCGACCACCGGCTCGCGGTTTGATTTCTGATTACAGGCATTGAGCAAACCATTAAGCGACAAAGGGTAATATTCGGGAGTTGCCATGCTTTTTTCCAGCAAGGCTCCCAGGACCCGGGCCTCCGCTGCACTCAACCCAAAATCAATCATAAGCTCAACCTCACTCAATACGCTGTCTAAAAGGAATCATCTACAAGAAACATCGCCAGTCACCTGACAGGGTCAGGTATATATTACCGCCAACAGTCGCCCAATCACAAATAAGAATAATATGAATTTTATCGATTAAGCAATGCCGTTATTACCATGACAGAACGTTTACATTTAACGGTTGCAGTTAAAGATAAAAAAGAAAGCGACCAAGTGCAACTACTCAGGGCCGATGGCAGAAAAACTCTTTTACGGGATAGGCAAAACGAACAAGCACGGAAAACTTCGAACCCAATCGACCAACAACGACGAGAAACGCCGTATCGGCTGGGGAAACAGCAAAAAGAGGCACCTTAATGCCCTGAAAAAATCAGCTCAATCCAGAGCAGAACTTTCGTCCGGTAGAGCGTCCTATGCCACCTCAGAGACTACTTGATCGATGCTTTCTTTAACATACTTGCTGTCGTAATGAAAAGAGACGCCATAACAGGGTCGCAGGGTTTCCTGGTCCACGAATGATCGGACAATCCTGCCCCGGGCTATCAAAGGCAGAACCTTGCGGACAGTACTCACCTCTCCGGCAGCCCCTATAGGTGGGATAGAAACAACAATATCACTAATGATCGAATCGGTATCGTATTCACCTTCTGCGAGATCATTACACATCAGCATACCGGCCGCACTGAGGTCAGTAATAAACACTGTAGCTATTTTCTCATTTTCTTTTCTGATCAGAGCCCTGGCACCGACAGGCACCTTAACTCGAGTAGAAGATCTTCTCTGGTAAAAAGACAACGCATCCGGCATGACAATGGATAGACTAAAGGGGTTTCCTGGCTGGCTGCTTGCCATGAAAAAATTCCATCGCTGAGTCATATCGCGGAAAAACACTCGAAAAGAACCAATCTCCTCATCCCAATCCAGGGGTTTATCAACCTGCAAGGCCCCATCGACAATATTGACCATCAGGCTCTGCAGACAAACACCCCCGGCATCATCAACCAAGGTTAGAGTCACATGGTTATCTTTGAGATAGTCCATGGTTTTGGCAATGTAACCCTGGTCTTTAGATATAGAGAAACCATTATCCTCAGCCAGCCAAGGCTCGCCATTCGCAGCCCCGGAAGTCTTAGAAACATCAGCAGTCATCTCACCCCCCTTACTATTACACCGACACACCATCAGAAGAACTAATGCATTATAACCTGCTTATCAAGAAATCACCAGAAAAGAGTATGGTTTACCCTACCCAACATCCCAAGAGGGTAGTAAGAACCCTACCAAGGGTTCACACATCAAGTGCCTGTCTCGACAACATCTAAATTCACTCCACGTTTAAAAAGTGAACTAATACCCACCTTTAATCGGTTTTGAGCTAATCGGTCTTTGTCGATAAGAAGATATTCTCTTTGGTCAATAGCCCCACCGGCCAACCAAACGAAAAAAATATCAGTTCACAATAATACCCGGGAATTGTCGCGTTATCAGCCGTTTTAAACTGTCACGGGCTTCCTCCTCGCCATGCACCAGCCTGACTTCTTTTGGCCGATGACGCATCCGGCCGATAAAATTAACCAGATTATCGCAATCGGCGTGGGCCGAATAGCCGCTAACCGTATGGACCGCCGCCCGAATAGTCTCCTTGCGGCCATCGAGAAAGACGTAGCCGTGGGCCGGGGCATATTGCTGGATTAGCCGGCCGGTAGTCCCCTGGGCCTGGAAGCCGACGAAGAGGATGTCGGTAGTGGGCTCGCCGATAAAAGCCTTGAGGTAATTGACGATTCTGCCGCCGCTGCACATGCCGCTGGCGGCGATGACGATACAAGGGATCTTGCGTTTCTTGATATGATTGATGGTGGCAAGATGGTCCCGGTGACTGTCCACCGTGGTCAACTGCTCAAAGGACAGGGGATGACGGCCGCTCTTTAATTTACGTCTAGCCTCCCGGTCCCAGAAAGGCTTGAGCTGCCGGTAGGCCTCGGTGAAGCGTGCCGCCAGGGGTGAATCAACGATGATCTCGATGTCGTCCCAGGGCTTGCCGCCAGCCACCGCCTGCTCGCGGTAGCGGTGGATGATTTCCTCCAGCTCATAGAGCAACTCCTGGGTCCGGCCGATACTGAAGGCCGGGATCAGCACCACCCCGCAATCGGCCAGGGCCCGTGCCAGAGACTGCTTAAGAATCTGCCGCCGCTCTTTCCGCCCCTCGTGGCGCCGATCACCATAGGTCGACTCCAGAACCAGCAGATCCGCCCGATAGGGCGCGCGCGGGGCGGGCAGCAGCGGCGTGAAGGGCGGCCCCAGATCGCCGGAGAAAACAATCCTCTGCTCTTCCCCACCCCGCCCTAATTTACATTCAATATAGGCTGAGCCGAGAATATGGCCGGCCCGCTGCAGCTTGATCCTGAGCCGGGCGGCGGAATCATTCAGCTTTATCTCATTCCATTGCCGGTAGGGTACCGGGACCAGCATGCCGCTGATCATATTCAGAAAAGAGGCGATCAGCCGTTTGTCCCGGGTAAAGCCGATCTTCAGGGCATCTTCGAGGACCAGCGGCAGGAGCACGGCCGACGGTTCCGAACAGATCACCTTGCCCCGGAAGCCGGCCTCGATCAGATAGGGCAATCGGCCGACATGGTCAAGATGGACATGGGTCAGGACCAGGGCCCGGACCTTGTCGATCGGGAAATCTATTTCAGGATCCCTCTCCCCCTCCCCCTGGCTCAGGCCGCAGTCGATCAGGATCGAGTTATGCTCGTCAACCAGCAGTTCATGGCAGGAGCCTGTCACCTGCTGATGGCCGCCGTGATGGATGATCTGCATAGACGATATACCTTGCGGACTTGAGCCTGAAGACTACATCTCTCTATCAAAACAAGTTCATTGGTCTGATGGTCAATGTTGAATGGCAGCTCATG
This sequence comes from Pseudomonadota bacterium, assembly GCA_030673265.1. GTDB lineage: Bacteria > Desulfobacterota > Desulfobulbia > Desulfobulbales > JAGXFP01 > JAGXFP01. The sequence continues at coordinate 16,559 of DAOVJK010000016.1, forward strand.
CTATTAAATTCTAGGATGTGACCCCATCTTAACTTTTTAGGATAGGTCACGGTTTTTTGATAACAGATCAGCTAATTAATTCTGCTCTGCAAATCACCTAGTAGCAAGAAGATGCCGGGAACTGAATTATTTATGTCACCGACATCTGGATATTATTCATAGTGTGTCCACATCCTTAGAACATGGACAATGCGGTGGTCAACATCGACAGAATAAACCAGCCGATGTTGAATATTAATCCGGCGGGAATAGAATCCATTCAGATTACCAACAAGCATTTCATACCGTGGGGAAGTTGCAAAAGGATTATCCGCCAAAATCTTTAAAAGATCCTTCGCTTTTTGCGCCAATCCCGTCTGTTTGATCTTTTTAATATCTTTAACAGCCTGCCGTGAAAGAATAACAGACCAACTCACAGGTCTATTTCTTCCAGGCTGGTCCCTTCTGAGAGAGACTCACTTTCAGCCTTATGAATAGAATCAACCAGGCCGGGAAACTGGTTAAGGTATAGAGTTTCCTCAACAGCCCTCCAATCATCTTCACCTAAAACTACAAAGTTTTCACCGTTGCGCCGTTTTACCTTAAGAACTTCATGGTCACGTATACATTTATCCACTTCAGACTTGAGTTTCTTGCGGAACTCATTGGCAGTGGTCTCTAGCATAATCACTCCTCCATATTAAAAAACTCACCCCTACAATAGTACGGCATAGCGGTACTGCTGTCAATATAAACAAGGAGATTTGCCCCCTGATTCACACTGATTCACAATTTCCTCGTCAGCGTTGCCGCGAATTACAACATGATAATATACGCCGTAGCACACTACTCGCAAAGGTCTGGCCATGCCGAATCTCCTCTTGCATTGATACAACGAAATTAAAATTTTGGCTGCAACAACCGGCTGGGCAATATTTAATTAAGAGTGACCCGATTTCCCCTGCAGGAGAATGTGATTAAAAAGCCTATGACCTACTTGATTGCCAGGGAAACATTAAACCTTCACCTGTTGCGCAAACAAACAAAACTTGTATAGTTAATATCAAAATCACTCTGAACCGATTGAATTACTGTTTTTATACGGCAATCCGCACCCTTGACGACAACACATCCTGGTGCTCTCCGCAACCGAAACATTACATTTAGATTGGCGAAAATCACCTTTGAAATCCCTGACAACTAAAACTTCACTACTCCTGTTCGGCTCAGGGATGGCCGCCCTCATCTACCAGATGGCATGGCTTCGCGACCTGCGTTATGTCTTCGGAACCTCAACATATGCAACTGCCAGCGTTCTGGCCATTTTCATGGGCGGCCTGGGTTTTGGCGGTCTGTATATAGGCAAACGTCTCAACAGCCATCCCAACCCTTTAAGGGTCTATGCCATATTGGAGTTGATTATTAGCGGCTATGCTATCATGACTCCATTTCTGATCCATTTGGTCGAGGACCTCTATATCGCCAGCGGTGGTTCCATGGCTCTGGGTCTGCCGGCGGCAACCGCCTTCCGCCTCGTTCTATCGGCACTTGTGCTTGGCCTTCCCACTTTCCTGATGGGTGGCACCCTGCCTGCCACCGCCAAGGCCATAGGTGCACATTTCATTACTGAAAAAGGCCGCACAGTTGATGCTACCCGCCGCCACATTGGAATTCTATATGGAGTCAATACCTTTGGCGGTGTTTGGGGAGTGATATTGGCGACTTTTTTCCTGTTTGAAAAATTTGGCACCCATACTACTCTCTGGAGCGCGGCAACCATTAATGCTTTTTTGGGTCTATTGGCCCTCTATTGGTCCCGTTCATTTTCGGCTTCTACACCACCGGTTACCCAAGAGCCAACAGACAGCAAACAACATGACAAACCGCTGACAGTAAAGGCCTCGCCCCCTCACAACCATCTTTTCATCAATTTGACCACCGCCATTCTGGGTTTTGTCTTTTTGCTGATGGAACTGGTCTGGTACAGGATGCTCTCTCCCATCCTGGGCGGCACCACCTACACCTTCGGTTTGATTCTGGCCATAGCCCTTTTCAGCATCGCCGTTGGCGGATTCCTGTATTCCTTTACGAAAATGCGTGGCCGCTATCTTCTGCCTTTATTGGCCCTGACCTGCGCTCTGGAGGCCCTGTTTTTCGCCATCCCATACGCCTTTGGCGACTGGCTCGCTGTTTTCACCGCCCTACTCTATCCTCTTGATTGGTTGGGCATGAGCGGTCAGATGTTCAAGTGGCTGATCATCACCTCTCTTGTGGTAATGCCGCCGGCCCTTGTGGCAGGATATCAATTTCCGCTTTGCATCAGTCTGCTCGGCAAGGGCCATAAGAATATTGCCCTCCATACCGGCCATATTTATGCATCCAATACGACCGGGGCCATCTTGGGTTCGCTGGCTGGCGGCTTTGGCCTTATCCCCCTGCTCAGCGCCCCGGGATGCTGGAGGGCGGTCATTATGCTGCTCTGTTGCCTTTGCCTCGCGAGCCTTTTCACCGCGTACCGCTCCGGCCAAAATTCCTGGCGAAACATCCCCCCGCTCTTCGTGCTTGGGATTGCTTTCATGCTGCTGCTTACTGACGGCCCCACTGCCGCCTGGCGGCACAGCGGCATCGGCGCCAGCCGAACAAATATCATGGCCCATTCATCCTTCAATGAGATCATGGATTGGATGAACAAGCAGCGGCGCCACACGATCTGGCAGCGGGATGGGCTGGAAAGCAGTATCGCGCTTAACAACGGCTATGGGTTGTCGTTCCTAATCAACGGCAAAAACGACGGCAATGCCAAGGAAGACGCCCCGACCCAGGTAATGGCGCCACTGGTAAGCGCCATTCTCCACCCCGAACCGAAAAAAGCGCTGGTAGTTGGCCTTGGCACCGGCAGCAGTGCCGGCTGGCTGGCCGATATCCCTTCCATGCAACGGGTTGACGTTGTTGAACTGGAACCTATTATCACGACGGTTGCGGAAATGTGCGCCCCGGTCAACCGCGAGGTCATGAAAAACGACAAGGTCAATTTGATTTTCGGCGATGCCCGGGAGGTACTCATCACTTCCAGGCAGCAGTACGACCTGATCTTCTCCGAGCCCTCCAACCCCTACCGCTCAGGAGTCGCCAGTCTCTACACCAAAGAATTTTACGAGGCGGCCGCAAAGCGTCTGGAGCAGGGCGGTTTCTTTTCCCAGTGGGTGCAATCCTATGAGATTGACGGCGAGACCATTCGCACAATCTACAATACCCTCGGTTCGGTTTTCCCTTACATCGAAACCTGGGAGACGACAGAAAATGACCTGCTGTTCGTCTGCTCGATGCAGAAGAGCCCCTATAGAGGAGATTTCCTCCGAGGCCGGATCAAAGAGGAACCATTCCGAACAGCACTGGCCGCCATCTGGGGGGCAACAGATCTTGAGGGTTTCCTAGCTCGTTATGTAGCAGGAGCGCCCTTTGCAAAAAAAATCAGAGGAACTGGCCAGGACGCCGACCTAATCAATACCGACAACCAGACCCTGATCGAATTTGCCTTTGC
>DAOVJK010000049.1 GCA_030673265.1 Pseudomonadota bacterium
GGGATGATCCCCGCTAAGTTTGCAGAGCGCCTCCAGGAAACCGCCCGACTTGATTTACTGAATTGCGAGGCAATCAGAAACGGTATTGCCGAAACCGGTAACTCACTGATACCACTGCTCGATCAATGGTAACAGGCCGCCGGCCCTGAGGCCGCCCGTTTCATCCACTATGGCGCCACCACCCAGGACATCCAGGATACCGCCCAATCACTTGAGATCAACGATATCATCACCATCGTCGAGCGTGATCTGGTCATGATTATCAGCGAATTGGCAAAACTCACCTCCAAACACCGTCAGCAGGTTATCATCGGCCGGACCCATGGCCAACATGCCCTGCCAACCACCCTTGGCCTGAAAATGGCAATCTGGCTGGACGAAATGCTCCGCCATGCCCAAAGGTTGCAGGAGTGCCGGCAGCGGGTGCTGGTCAGCCAGTTATTCGGCGGAGTCGGCACCATGGCCGCCCTTGGCGCCCAGCCCCAGAATTTGCTCGAGGATTTCTCCAAGCGCCTTGGCCTGTCCGCCCCAAATACCGCCTGGCATACCGCTCGCGACCGAATCGCCGAGTTTATTTCCTGCCTGGCCCTGATTACCGGCACCATGGCCAAAATCGCCAACGAGATCAGCCAGCTGGCCAAGAACGAGACAGGGGAACTGGAAGAGCCCTTCCATATGGGTAAAATCGGCAGCACCACCATGCCCCATAAACGCAACCCCGAGCTCTGCGAACAGGTAGTGGTCCTGGCCCGGCTAGTTAAATCCGCCGCCGGTCTCGGCCTTGACGGTCTGATTAACGAGCATGAACGCGATTATCGGGCCGTCCGTCTCGAATGGGTCAGCCTGGTTGATGCCTCACTTTACAGCTGCGGCGCCCTTGATCTACTGAAAAACATCCTGAAAGGATTGATCGTCCATCCTGATCGGATCAGCCGCAATCTCGACAGCTCGGCTTGCCTTATCTCCACCGAGGCCTTAATGTTTCTCCTTGGAGACAAAATCGGCAAGCAGGCTGCCCATCAGCTTCTCTATGAGATCTCAATGGAGGCCCATACCAGCGGCACCCCACTGAGCAGACTATTAAGCCGCCACCCCTTGATTAAAAGTTATTTTACCGAGACGGAAATCGAGGAAGCGATCAATCCAGCTGCCCATATAGGCTCGGCAGTTGAGCAGGCAGACCGGGTCGTAAGCATGGCCGACAAATGGCTGGCAGCAAATCAAGCAATGCATAAGCCGCCGTTACCATGTCCACTTGCCAAAGGCACCCAGGGCTGCAAGACAAATCAGCGGGGAGATAATCCATAATCATGGAATCAGGCCTCATGTTATACGCCAGCGCCATCGCCTTGGGTGCCCTGCACGCCTTTGAACCTGGTCATGGCAAGTCGCTGATCGCCGCCTATATGCTAGGCACCAAGGGCCGGGCTATTGACGGGATAATTCTGGGACTCATTGTTACCTTCACCCATACCTTCAGCGTCATAATCCTCGGCATAATTGCCAAGGTGATGGCCGGGTCGTTGACCAATGAGCAACTCCATACCTGGTTGGGCCTACTCTCATCCCTGCTGATTCTTGGCGTTGGCCTCTGGATGCTCAGGGACCGACTTCACAAAAACGGTCACACCCACCATTTCCACTTCTTCTGCGCAAAAGATAATCACGACCATCATCATGACCATAACGCCAGCACAAACCAAGAGGGTAATGTCAATTTCTGGCGGCTGACCCTGCTTGGCATCTCAGGCGGCATGGTTCCATGCCCGCCAGCCATTGCAGCTCTGCTGGCAGCCATCGGCGCCGGCCGAATTGCTGAGGGCCTGACCGTAACCATTTTTTTCAGTCTCGGCCTGGGGATAGTCATGATGAGCATTGGCATCCTGCTCTCCCAAGCCGGAAATTTATCGAAAAAAATATCCGACAATCTTGAACTAGGCCGCAAACTCGGGCTGATCAGTGCGGGCATCATCACCATATTGGGGCTAATATTATTCATCAACTCAGTCAGGGAAATTATCTCCTGATTACGTTCCACCATTCTTAACGAGGTATTAGGACCATGATGCAAAGGATTTTTCGAATATGGCTGGCGGCGCTTATGATGGTCACGGCCACGGCCGCAAGTTCACAGGCCTGCGTTGGCAGGATATTATACGTCGGTGCCATGGAAACAGTCGAGAGTAAAACCATGGCGGAGCTGCTGGTTCTCCTGATCAATGAACGAACCGGCACCAATGTCAAAATCAGATATTATGACGACAACAATAAACTCTACCAGGCCTTTCAATCCCACGACGAGGAGGCCCGCATCGATATCATCATCGAAAATACCGCCGACGCGATGGCTTACCTTAAGAAAAAACGAAGCGCCGATCTGGACCAGGAGTACCTTGAGGTCAAAAAGATTTACGAAAAGGAACTAAATGTCATCTGGCTCAAACCCTTTGGCTTCCGGAATTTCAAAGGCCAAGACAACCAAACTATCAGCGCTCCGCTGATCAGAAATGATGTCCTGACTAATTACCCGCTGCTACCGAGGATTCTCACCAAATTAAGCGGCGCTATTGACGAACAGACCTTTACCGAGATGATCACCAAGGTTAAATCCGGCGATAAGGCCAAAAACGTGGTCAAGAATTTTCTCCGGGCCAAAAAATTTATTTAGAGTCAAGACAGCTAGCCATGAAACCACAACATCGCCCAATCATTATCGCCTCAATGTTGCTGCTTGCCCTTACTGTCTGCGCTGCGCCATCCCTGGCCCATGTCGAAGGCCATATGCCCGACTCCGTCGCCGAAATGGAATACCGGATTCTGCTTGAATTCAAGCCGAATAAGTTTGAAACCCGGGTTAAACTGGCTTTCGTATTAATGAACCAGGACAAGCTTATTGAAGCCGAAAAGGAGTTCAAGCGCTCCCTGGTTGCATCCCCCGATAATCTGCAAGCCCATTTAGGTTTAAGCCTGCTCAGATTAAAACAGCATAAAATCAATGCCGCCCTGGAGATGATCAAGAAAGCCCTAGAGATTGAACCGGACAATCCAGAAGTATATCTTAATTACGGTCTGATCCTTGAGGCTGACAACCGCCCCAGTGAGGCCCGGCAGAGGTATAGAGACGGACTTGCCAAACTGACCCAGAACCCTGGAGACCCAGAAATCGAGCATGATCGTCAGCAACTTGAAAATGCCCTGCAAAAAGTAGCAGAAAAACTTACCAAGACTGCTCAAGATCAAGTCAACTAAGAGACTAACAATGTTAAAAAAAATCATTATCGTTACTCTGGTTATGCTAACTGCAATCTCCTGCACAGGCAAAGATAAGGACAGGGAGCGACCGACCTATAAAATCGGCTACATGATCTGCAACAGCGAAAAGGAGACCCTGGAAAGGTTCATCCCTTTTTCCAAATACATGGGAGACAAACTCGGGGTTAATTTTGAAACAATTCCCATCGATACCATCAACTTCACCCGGGAGATCGAAAAGCTCGATTTTGTTCACACCAACTCCCTGCTCTATATCATTCTAAACCGTTTCCATGGAGTGGAAGTCCTGGCTGCAGAGGAAAAAGGCTCGCTCGGCTATAAATCCCAAGGGATCATTCTAACCCGTAAGGACAGCGGCCTGACCAAGTTGGCAGACCTGAAGGGCAAAACCATGATCTTCGGGCCAATGCTGGCCCCCACCGGTTTTATGGCCCAAGTTGATATTATGCAGAAGGCCGGTATCGATCCGGAACAGGATCTGGCTTTCTATACGATCCCCCCCGGTTCATTCAAGCATGAGAAGGTCATTTACGGGGTCTTTTTTGAAAGATACGATGCCGGTTCGATCCCGATAGACGATCTGGAGACCATGGTTGCAGAAGATCGCGTCGCCATGGACGATTTTAACATAATCGGCAGAAATGAACCGATCCCTTACTGCAATTTTGGGGTCACCCAGAAGATTGACGAAGCCCTGGCCCGCAAGTTCAAGAAAGCAGTTCTTGCAATAACCGAGGATGATACTGTGGAGATAGACGGCGAGTCCATCAAGGTGCTGGATCGGGCTTTAGTTTCAGGGTATGTAGATATTAAAAACAGCGACTTCGATATTGTCAGGGAGATGGCTAAACGTACCAATATGCCGCCTTACCAGAAATATTAACACCCAGCCCGCACTCAGACTGATCAAAAAAGGCCGATATCCTCTATAGGGAATCAGCCTTTTCAGTCGAACTTTGCAGTATTGTCTTGGATAATTTTTACTCGGCACATTTGCCGACGGTTATATTCTTCACAAAACCGGCCAATTTTTTGGGCCCGATCCCTTTAACTTCGGTAATATCGACAACCTGATCAAACCCGCCCCGTCGGTCTCGATAAGCGATGGTCCTAACTGCCAGTTTAGGCCCAATCCCTTTCAAGGAGGCCAGAACTTCAGCATCAGCCAGATTTAGATCTATTGGCTTCATTAAAAAAATAGCCCGCCGGGGATCAATCCCGCAACCGGAATCAGCCCCAATCCGGGCAACCATAGTATCCCAATCGACCTCTGCCGAGAAGCTGTTTTTCTTATCAAGATGAGTGCTGAGGGGACCGACCAGATACATAAGCAGGGCCATAAGGACCAGCAACAGTCCCCGCCAATCCCGCCGGGATGAATTATCTAAGGGTAGGTTCAAGGACATTGAAAGGACAGTGCATTAAAGATTAGGAAAAGATTAACCAAGGCCACCATTAAATTAAGAGCGATTATCTCTTTAAAAGAGTAGCGCGAACAAGAAATTCCGACCCACAGGAGCAAAAGAAAATACTCCGCAAGCAGTCATTACTTGTTCGGTCTTCTGCGGGTCGTTTTTAACTGAATTTATTAAGTTCATGACAATGATGTATTGCTTAAGATTGCCAGTGTCGCAATCTTAAGCATAATCAAATTATTCACTTAACTGCGCCGCCATCAAACCTCGTCTTTCATCAGTTTATAGGTGATACTGTCAACCAGGGCCTGCCAGCTGGCCTCGATAATATCGTGGGAAACGCCGACTGTTCCCCATTCGCTTTGCTGATCACTGGAAATAATCAACACCCGGACCATGGCCCCGGTCCCATGTTCACTGGCCAGGACCCTTACCTTGAAGTCTTTCAGTTCCATTTCGGCAAGCGAGGGGTAGAAACGGGTAAGGGCCTTGCGCAGGGCCTTATCAAGAGCATTGACCGGCCCCTCACCGAGCGCGGCGGTATGAACCATCTGGCCGCCGACCTCGATCCTGATGGTCGCCTCGTCCTGAGGCGCCACATTGCTCTCTGTCTTTTGGCTGATGACCCGGAAGCCGTGCAGATCGAAATAATCCTTACAGGTACCAAGCGCCTTGCGCATCAGGATTTTAAAGGAAGCCTCAGCCCCCTCATACTGATAGCCCTGCTGTTCCAAATCTTTAAGCTGGTTAAGAATACTGGTAACCACCGGGTCACTGCTCTCAAGATCAATGCCGAACTGCTTGGCCTTGTGGAGAACGTTGCTGCGACCGGACTGGTCGGAGATCAGGATGCGGCGGCTGTTGCCGACCCTTTCCGGCTCGATATGTTCATAGGTCTTGGGATTCTTCTTGACGGCGCTGACATGGATCCCGCCCTTGTGGGCAAAAGCCGCCTCGCCAACATAAGGTTGATAAGGATTATGGGCCATATTAGCCAGTTCAGTTACGTACCGGGAAGTCTCGGTAAGGCTGGTCATCCGGGCGGCAGCCACAAATTCAAGATCCATCTTCAGGGCCAGGGCCGGCATGATAGTGGTCAGATTGGCATTTCCGCACCGCTCCCCTACCCCGTTCATGGTCCCCTGCACATGGCTGGCGCCAAGGGCTACGGCGATCAGTGAATTGGCGACCGCCGATTCACTGTCGTTATGGGCATGGATACCAATATCGACAGTTTTACCGGAATCTTTTAGATGTTTCTGCAAACCTTTGATTATCTCGGCAACCTCCATCGGCAAGGTCCCACCGTTGGTATCACAAAGGACAAGACAATCGGCCCCGGCATCAACGGCCCGATCTATGGTGGCCAAGGCATAGTCACGATCACCCTTGAAGCCATCAAAAAAATGCTCGGCATCATAAAAAAGATGCTCAACATGGGGGCGCAGGTAACGCAGCGAATCTTCAACAATGGTCAGATTATCGTCCAGACCAATCTGCAGGGCATCGCGAACATGGACATCCCACGTTTTACCGAAGATGGTTATCCCTGCAGTCTTGGCCGCAATCAAGGCCTTGAGATTGGCATCATCCTCCGGCCGGTTTTTGAAATTGCGGGTGCTGCCGAAAGCAGTCACCTTGCTGTGCTTTAAATTGTGCTTGCGAATCTCGGCAAAGTATTCAGTGGTGACCGGGTTCGCGCCCGGCCAGCCGCCTTCGATGTAATCGACTCCCAACTCATCAAGCTTCAGGGTGATCCTGATCTTATCGTCGGTGGACAGATTAAAGTTAGCGGCCTGGGTGCCGTCCCGCAGGGTAGTATCGTAAATTACCAAATCAGACATGATTATAACCCAATTGCTTAATTATTTTTCCTCGACCGGCAGATTATCCTTGTCCATTTCAAAGGCATCATGAAGGGCCCGGACAGCCAATTCGGTGTATTTCTCCGCAATGACACAGGAAACTTTGATCTCCGAGGTGCTGATCATGTGAATATTGATGCCCTCACGGGCCAAAACGTTAAACATGGTGGTGGCGATACCAGAATGATTACGCATCCCGACTCCGACAATGGAGACCTTGGCGATATCCTGGGATCCTTTAACAGATTCAGCCTTGATCTCGGCGGCAACCTCGTTGACAATCTTCATGGCCCGTTCATAATCGGCGCGAGGTACAGTGAAGGTCATATCGGTCAAATCACCGGCCCTGGTGTTCTGAATAATCATATCGACGACGATGCCGGCATCAGAGACCGGGGTAAAGAGCTTGGACGCGATGCCAGGAGTATCGGGAACCCTGGACACGGTAATTGTTGCTTCATTCTTGTTATAAGCCACGCCGGAAACCAGCATTGATTCCATGGTATTATCCTCCTCAACAACCCAGGTTCCTTCCGTTTCCGTAAAAGAAGAACGGACATGCACCGGGACTTTAAATCTTTTTGCCAAACCCACCGACCGGATATCCAGAACCTTGGCCCCGAGACTGGCTAGTTCCAGCATTTCATCATAGCTGATCCGGTCGATCTTCCGGGCTTTTACGCAGATATTGGGGTCCGTTGTATAGACGCCATCGACGTCAGTAAATATTTCACATTGATCGGCCTGCAATGCTGCAGCAAGGGCCACTGCGGTTGTATCGGATCCGCCCCGGCCCAGGGTGGTGATATCGCCATCTTCCGTAACCCCCTGGAAGCCGGCCACGACAACGATCCTACCCTGGTCGAGATGATGGTTGATCAGATCACCATCGATTTCCATGATTCTCGCCTTGGCATGCATTCGATCAGTGGTGACCTTAACCTGATCGCCAAGTAACGAAATCGCATCCTGGCCTTCATTTTTAACAGCCATGGCGAAAAGCGCCACAGTAACCTGTTCGCCGCTGGAGAGCAAAACATCCATCTCTCTCAGATCCGGGATTTTCTGCATCTGGGTGGCCAAATCAACAAACCGGTTGGTTTCACCGGCCATAGCCGACAGAACTACAACCATCTTATTGCCTGCCGCCGCCTTCTTCATAACCCGGCGGGCGACGTTCCTGATCTTCTCCGGATTGGCGACTGAAGTACCACCGAATTTCTGAACAATTAATGCCATTTATTTCTTATCCGACCCCGCTAGTCTAAAAAAATTAATTAAATTTATCGATACCACCATTCCCGACCATACAGATCAAAGTTCTCATGATCACAAGAAGGCAGTAAACAAACGATTTTTTTAACAGGAAACCACGAAAATAACTAGGCAAAATTATTGGCATCACAGATAAACAAGCCCCCGAGACGTCAAAAATCAACCAAACAGGTATCGCTCTGACCATCCTTTATTTAACTTTTTGCGAAAATGGCAATTATTTGTTATAAAACAAATCAAAATAATTTTCAAAATAGTGATCAGGCAAACAAAATGCATGCATTAAAAAAATTTTTGGCATCATTTCACTTTATTACCATAACTGTATTCTGTTCCCTGACGATGATTTTGTTTGTTGTCCTAACAGATCTACCTAGTAATAAATCCCTGAAAGACGCTAAAGCCTCAGTCAGCCCCTCTCTAGATTCAACCAGATTGTCGCCTCTGGAAAGTTTCAGTAAAGATACAAACGATGAATCATTCGAGATTCGAGGGGAATTACTTGCCGGCGATACCCTGAGTAAATCCTTTCAACGTCACAAAGTCCCTCCACAGACCAGCTCTCTGGTTTTCGAATATCTAAAGCAGGCAATAGATTTCAAGAAGCTGCGCCCCGGCGACCGTTACTCGATCAGAATAGATGGAAACAACGAACTTTTAAGATGTGTTTATAAGATCAGCGCCCTTGAGAGTTATACGATAAAATACACAGATAATGGCTACCGGGTTGAGCGCGACAAGAAATTTCTTGAAACCAGAAAAATCCGCATCTCAGGTGAAGTTAACACTACTCTGTTCAACGCCTTCCCGGATAATATTAAAACGCCCAGGTTGGTTTACTCCTTTGCGGACATCTTCTCTTCCAGGATCGATTTCAACACTGAAACTAAAATCGGCGATAGCTTTGACCTTATCGTCGAGGAATACTATCTTTTCGGAGATTTTATCGGTTACGGGCCGATTATGGCCGGCAAGTATGAACGAACCAACGGCGAACTTTTCGAAGCATTCAAATATAGTCCAGGCAAAGACCTGAGTGGTTATTTTGACCGGAATGGTAATGAACTAGGGGCTTCTTTTCTCCGTTCACCTGTGCGAATCGGTCGGGTTAGTTCCCGGTTCAGTTGGCGCCGTAAGCATCCAATCCTCGGGGTTGTCCGCCAACATCTCGGTGTTGACCTGGCCGCTCCATACGGTACTCCCATCATGGCAGCAGCAGATGGCAAAATCGTCTCTTTAGGGACAAACGGCGGCTTCGGCAAACAAATCATCATTGCCCACGGCAATGATTACCGCACCCACTACGGACATCTTTCCCGCTTCAAAAAGGGCCTGAAAACGGGCAGCAGAGTTAAACAGAAGCAGATAATCGGCTATGTGGGGTCAACAGGGTTGTCGACAGGACCACACCTAGACTACAGGGTGCAACACCATGGCATCTTCAAAAATCCTTTTTCAGTTAAGTACCGCCCAAAATCTACTCTTAAAGAAAACGAACTGGCAGGACTAAATGACAGTATTTCTTCCTTAATCCCGGAACTATATCTGGACAGCTCACATTCTATTTTGGCAATAAGTAGCCTGACCCTCGAAAAAGACCAACAGCTAACCCTCCTTTAAAAAAATAAATTCATTTAAATGACTACAGATAAACCATTAAACATTGTTTTGGTCGAGCCGGAAATCCCACCTAATACCGGTAGTGTTGCGCGTTTGTGCGGTGCGACCAACACAATTCTGCATCTGGTGAAGCCACTTGGCTTCAGTACAGACGACAAGCACCTAAAGAGAGCCGGACTCGATTACTGGGCGTTTGTCGAGATCGTTTATTGGAACAGTATTGAGGAATTTATGGCCGAGGCCAACATCGACACTCTGCATTTCCTAAGTAAAAAAGTATCAAAACCATATACGGAAAACATTTACAAACCCGGCGATTTTCTTATCTTCGGCAAGGAAACCAAGGGGTTGCCAACTTATCTGCTCGACAGCCTGCCTGAACGCTGTTTCAACATCCCGATGGAAAACCCCAAGATTAGAAGTCTTAATCTGGCAATGTGTTGCGGGATCGTGCTTTATGAAGCTATTCGGCAGCAGTCGGCCTGATGATCACCCGCCTGCTTCTTTATCATCACCTCTGCCCCGCATAAAAGAAAATCAAAGCAATCGATCACTTTGATTTCAACATTCCTCCTCAAAACATTTAGACATTGCAATTTAACAAGCTACAACGATATAGGTAATTGAGTCATTGCCAAAAAAAGAGGCCGCATCTGTCGATGCGGCCTCTTTCCTCAAAAGCTGTGTTTCTTCTGTGCTTATTTAACCGAGTTAATAATCCTAACTTGGACACGACGGTTCTGCTGACGTCCTTCTTCAGTGTCATTAGGTGAAACAGGTTGCCTTTCACCAAAGCCCTCAGCCACCAATCTTTCCACGGCGATCCCGTTGTCTCCCAGATAGCCGACCACCGCTTGGGCCCTTTTCTCAGAAAGTTTCTGGTTATACGAATCACCACCAATGCTATCCGCATGCCCCGATATATGCAGATGAATATGTTCATTTTCCTCAAGCATCCTGACCCAGCGTTGCATTTCCATATAGGATTCCGGCTGCAAATCCGCTTGGTTAAAAGCAAAGAAGATATTATTCATGTTTATCTCAACAGGAGCTTCGGGAATTATTTCAGGCTCTATTTTCACAGGCTGCTCAATCGGGAAAAGGACAATATCCAAATAAAATTCTTTATAAGAAGCTGAATACTCTCTGAGGTCAAAGTGTTCCGATTCACCGATGTAACCAGATTTTTCGGCGTAATAGCCATAATTCCCACCGGAAGGCAGATGAATAAGATATTCACCGGATATCGGGTCACTACTGGCGTAGCCAACCTCTTTCTGACCATCAAGGTCATCCCAACGAATATCTGCAATCAGTGGATCACCACTGGGGTCGGTAACTATGCCACTCACTGTTACAACTCCACTCGGCCTGGCAATCTGAGGTAAACTGACAGAAAAGATATCACTACCGCCAAATCCGTCGACCAGATTGTTTCTGGCAAAATAAGCGTCCTCGCCCGCAGCATCGACCTGATAGCCCCAATCGTTGGAGGAAGTATTAACCTCTTTACCGAGATTCACAGGTTCGCTCCATTCTGTCCAGGAATCATCGTTCAGCCTGTTCGTCTTGAAAACATCCAAACCACCCAGACCGGCATGACCGTCAGAACTGAAATAAAGGGTTTTACCATCTGGATGAAGGAAAGGTGAATATTCACCAAAAGGGGTATTAATTACCGATCCAAGGTTAATGATCTCACTCTTAGAGCCAGCTCCAATAGTATAGACATAGATATCCGTGTTGCCCGCATAATTACCGTTAAAGAATGAGCCTTTTTCTTTATAATCACCTACGCCTCCAGGCCTTGTGGAAACGAAAAGAATTGCCTTGCCATCAGCAGTGTACATGGCATTACTTTCAAAATTACCGGAATTAATCGGGGCAGGATAATGCTGTAATCCTCCCCAACCATCCTGAGTTTTTTCGACATAAAAGATATCACCTCGCCCTAATGAACCATCATAATGTCCATAAACGGCCAGAGTGTTACCATCAGCAGAAACACCTAAAGGAATTTCGTGTCCTCTGGATGAAAGAGGCTCACCGAAACTCCTGGCGATGCCCCAGCGGCCATCGGTGCCTTTCTGAGAAACATAAACTTCCTCACCACCATTACACACGCCACAATCTCTAGCAAAATAAATTTTCTTGCCATCAGAAGAAACAACCGGGTTATACTCACCTTCAGCAGTATTTATTCCACCACCAAGATTAGCCACCGTAAGAACTTCTCCTGACGATCCCAGGATAGAAACAATTGAATTAATACGATCATTATAGTAAGAAAATTTATCCCGATACTTCTCGAAAACTTCTACTGCAGCTGACCAATTACGTGCATCAATGGCAGGACGGGCCAAACGTTGCAAGGCTACAAAAGCAAGTTCAGTTGGGGCATACTTAACGACAAAAGCTGCTAGAAGCTCAGGAGTTACAGCAGCTTTAAATTCAACATCTATCGGCTCCAGAACTTCATCTTTTTTGGCGACAACAGCCAATTCACTTGATCGCTCAGGACTGATGCGGGTAAGCTCACCACCACTGGAAATATATTTGATTACAGAAGCACTATTATCCATGGCAGGGCGGTCATCTTTATTTATTGTAAAATTATCCTCGTGCACAACATAACTATCGCCCGGAACGGTTGAACATCCTGCTAGTAAAAAAAGGCCGGCCAGAACAAGACAAAAGTAAATCGCAGTTTTTTTTCTCCCGATCATTTTCACGTCTCCAGTCAAATAAATGATATCAGTACAATCATTATAATTACTGATTTCACATACCAGTTTTGGTCAAACTATATATATACTAGCTAAATATTTTTCCCTTTAAAATCAGGGGTATATTACCCTCGATAAAAAAGCAAGTAAAGCATAAGATGGATAAAAAACCAGTTTTTAAGCCGAAAAACATCAATATTTAAGATTCAGTCCATAAATATAAATAAACCTGCATCTCTATTTTTGTCATTATTCACAAACTGATTCTGCCGTATTTGCAAAACAAACAACTCAATGGCCTGCATGGCTGCTTTAATTCCCAAGTAGTTTCAGACAGCATCCCCCGAAATTGCATGCCAAGGTGCAACCCATTTCAACAATATCATTCCCGGAATAGCACAAACAGTGCAGAATATAAAAAAATTGGTGTAGCCCATCCCATTCCATTGGCCCAGCAGAGAGTAATATAACCCATCAGTCGGCCCTACCCCTTCAATAAGGAACCCGGTAGTCGCATTAGCAAATGTCCGTGGCAGAGCTATCAAGCTTGAAAACAGCGCAAACTGGGTAGCAGTAAAATTCATACTTGTAGCCCTGGCCATGAATGCCACCAGAGCAACGGTACCTAACCCAACGCCAAGATATTCCAAGCCAATAACAAAACCGAGTAAGGTAACATTATTGCCAACTTCGGCTAGCAGTGCAAAGCCGATGATTGAAAACATCTGAACCGCCCCGAAAAGCCACAGAGACCGATTAATGCCGGTTTTATAAATGATCGCACCACCAAGAAAGGAGCCGAAGAGCATTGCCCAGAAATTTATCAACTTGACCATCGAGCCGATTATGGTCTTAGAAAAACCAAGATCAAGATAAAAAGGCGTAGACAGTGCTGTCGCCATATTATCGCCAATTTTATACAGGAAGAGAAATGCCAGGATTAGAAGACCGTGAACTACCCCGCCATCTCGGCTGAAAAACTCCACAAACGGCTTTACAACCGCCTCATTAAGTGACACCGGAGCCTCAATAATTTTCACGGCTTCATCTATCAAGAAAGTTTTGATGATGCCAATCAGCATAAAGGCGGCAATTACCATAAAAACCTGGGACCAAGGTAAATAATCCCCCAAAATCAAGCCCAAGCCGCCAGGAATAAAAACCGCAGCCCGATAGCCGTTGACATACATTGAATTCCCCAACCCTAATTCATTATCAGGCAATAATTCTCGTCGGTATGCATCGAGAACGATATCCTGACTTGCCGAGAAAAAGGCCACGACCGTCGCCAGACCGGCGATCAGCCATATATTACGAGCAGGATCAAAAAGACCCATCAAAGCCATGGAAATGAGTAATAACAACTGGGTGATAAGCATCCAGCCCCGCCGTCTTCCTAGAAATGGCGGAATATAGCGATCCATTAATGGGGCCCAGACAAACTTCCAGGTATAAGGGATCCCTACCAGAGAGAAGAGCCCTATAGTCTTCAAATCTATGCTTTCACTTCTTAACCAGGCCGGAATTAAATGGTAGAGA
>DAOVJK010000340.1 GCA_030673265.1 Pseudomonadota bacterium
AAAAAAAGGAGGGAATCATGGCAAAAGTAATTTTGTCCTTGGATGGTGGTGGTATCCGTGGTGCGGCGACTACTCAGTTTTTAACCAGGGTCGAGGAAAGATTACAAGCTGATCATGGGAAATCAATCCGCGATTATGTGGATTTTTACGCCGGGACAAGCACGGGCAGTATCATCGCCCTGGCCCTGGCGACAACCAGGATGAGCATGGCGCAAATCAATGATCTCTATAATTATGATAATGCCCAGAAGATTTTCTCTGAGAATAAGGGCTGGTTTGAGATCGATGGCTTGAACGCCCCCAAATTTGAAGGCAGCGGTAAAACCAAGGTTTTGAAGAAAAACCTTGGCCAGGCCAGGATAGGCGATGTTGCCAAGGACAAACATGTTTTGGCTATCGCCTACGCAATAGAAAAACGCACACCGGTTGTGTTCAAGTCCACCAAGGAAACTAATTTAAATCTACACTCATACCAGGTGGCCGATGCCTCAAGTGCCGCGCCGACCTATTTCCCTACCAGAGAGGTAGGGCTGCCGCCCGGGCAGGATGAATACTGGCTAATTGATGGCGGGGTGATCGCCAATAACCCGACGATGTGTGCAATTGCCGAGGCCAAGCGGGTGTGGAAGGATGTATCGGTAAGTCAAATGCGGGTGCTTTCAGTTGGCACCGGCTTTATGACCAGAAAAATCAATGGCCCGAAATCCCGGAAATGGGGCGGCCTGCAATGGATGACCGAAGGCAAAATCATGGAAGTGCTTTCCGATGAGCGTATCGTTGATTATCAGGCGATTACAATTATCGACTCAGGGAATTATATCCGGGTCAACGCGGAGCTCAGGGTCCGGCCCTGGTTACCCCAGCCACCCGATGACGCGATGGACGATGTGAGCAGAACCAATATCAAGCGGCTCAAGGCGCTGGGTGATTTTTGGTTTGTGCAATATGGCGAATCTGCGGTACAACTATTGTTAGGAACCTATCAAGGCCCGTCCCTCGACCGGATTGACCCGGACCTGGGGACGCCAGTTGAACAAAGTTGATGGCGTCATAATGATTCCGATCTAAGGCGTCGTAGCTGGTACAGCCAATGCGCGACATACCATATGTATGCCTGCGCTTGGGCGACACCCCTACTTCTTGTATAGCGAAATTATTAATTAGCTATCCGATCATTGTTACGAGTTTATCCAAGTTAATCCTGGAGAGCAGGTCGCATTCTGGTGCAGATCGTGTGTTGCGGTAGCCAAAGAAAAGAGTTGGAGCCGGGCATTTTATAAACGTGTAAAGTGAGGGAGGTTCTCTATGACAACCAAAAGAGTTACGGCTTCTAAACATAAGGATATCGCCCGGATCGATCAGGAGTCAAAACGATCGCATGGCTGGTATGTGCGAGTCAGGTTCCAGGGCAAAATCCATAGCAAGTTCTTTTCTGATAAAAAGAATGGCGGTAGAAACTCAGCTCTGCTGGGGGCCATAACCTGGCGGGATAAGACCAGAGAGAAGATCGGTAAACCGCAGACCGACCGTCATATCGTCACCCAGAGCAGCACCGGTACCGGTATTGTCGGGGTCAGGCTGGACGAAAAGATAAACTGCTATTTTGTCAGCTGGGTTACCGTGGCCGGCAAGCCTGGTAAAACTTCAGTCTCGATCAAAAGGCATGGCAAGGCCAAGGCCTTTAAAAGGGCCTGCCAGATCAGGCAACAGAAAGAAGATGAGCGGTTGGGTCTTGCCTGAGTCTGCTTTGCCGGGAAGCTGGTTGAATGAAGGTGGCTTGCGCTGGTGTAAAATTATAATTGATCATTCTAAATGAAAGAATCTGACGAAAAGAAATCATATTCCCAGAGGCGGCGGGGCGGCAAGGAATTCCAGTGTCACTGCTGCCGGAAGGTGTTGCCGTTCTGCTGGAACTGCCCCTGCGGGTTTCAGATCTGCGACGAGTGTTTCAAGGAGAATCTCTGGGGGCTCAGCAATGGGCCGACCTGGGTTTGTCCTGATTGCGGGCGGGTTCGGATGATGTAGAGCTGCAAGCTTGATAGCGGTGAATCTGTTTGGTTATTGATTGTTTCACAGACTGCAATAGTGAAATAACCTCTGCCGCCCATCTTCAACGGTCTCAACCTCGCTGCATGATCACAAGGGTAGGGCGAAACGACATCGTCAGCAGGACGATTGACTTCTTCCCGGACCCTCAACAATCGTTCCTTTCTTTAAAAAGATGATGCCATAGCGGGCCGGTGCCACGGCCCATCTTGCGGTCGGCGCTTAATCTCAGCAGTGCCGCAACGTAATCCCCTGCCAGTTGAAAGGCCTGCGGCCAATCGTTGGTTTTAAGATGGTAAGCGGCGAGAGCCGAGGCGTAGGTGCAGCCGGTGCCGTGGGTATTGGCGGTCCTGATTCGGGCTCTTTCGCTGATAATTGCCTGGCAATCGCCGCCGTCCCGGATGAAAAGAGAGTCAATGACCAGTGGCTGCGTCTCATCCCGGTGACCGCCTTTGACAATAATTGCCTGGAGGCGCTGGTATTGGCCAAACATCCCTGCGGCGGCGCTAGCAATCGCCTCGGCGCTGTCCGAATCGAGGCCGGTCAGGACCTGGAATTCCGGGTAGTTTGGGGTGAGTACTGTGGCTCGACCAATGATGTGGGCGCCTAGACAGGCTAATCCTTCATTATTCAGTAAATCGTGGCCGTCGGAGGCCTTAAGCACCGGGTCACAGATTACGGTGCCTTCAAAATCGGCCAGACATTCGCCGATGGCCCGGGCCACGGCGCCGGTGCCGATCATACCGGTTTTGATATGGCTGACCGGCAGGTCGGCCAGCACTTTGCGGATCTGCTCTGTGACCAGGCCGGGCTCAACCGCTTGGACATCGTAGACCCCGGTACTGTTCTGGACAGTCAGACAGCTTATCGCCGCGCAACCGTAAACCCCGAGGGAGGCGTAGGTTTTC
>DAOVJK010000088.1 GCA_030673265.1 Pseudomonadota bacterium
CGGCAAATTCCAGAAAATCGGCGACCCGACCGGCCCGTTCCAGCGACTGGTTCAGTTCCAGACCAGTGCCCGGCACCAGAACATTTGTCCAAAATTCTTGGCGAAGCTCGGGGATCAGCTCCAGGGCTTTTTCAAGACCCTGCCGGTTGCGGGCCATGCCGCAATGGTTCCACATGATCTGGCCAAGTTCACGATGCAAATCGTCAACGGTCCGCGAGCCTTTGACACCAAGCAGTCTGGCTGTTTTGTCCGTCGCATCCTGTTCGGCCAGGCCAAACATTTCATGATCAACACTGATCTTGTCAATCCCTGTTTCGGCCAGATAATTACCGATGGTACTGGGCAGGATGAAATAACCGTCGGCCAGACCCTGCATCAGGGCGCTGGCCCCAAGGCGGTTGGCGCCGTGGTCCGAGAAATTGGCCTCACCCAGGGCATAGAGGCCGGGGATATTGGTCATCAGGTTGTAATCGACCCAGAGACCGCCCATGGTGTAGTGGACAGCCGGGTAAATCTGCATCGGTTCCTGGATCGGGTCGCTGGCGGTAATCCTCTCGTACATGTCGAAGAGATTACCGTATTTCCGGCGGATAACCTCAGCGCCGTCCCGCTTGATGGCTTCGGCAAAATCAAGATAGACCGCCAGGCCAGTGTCGCCAACGCCTTTACCCTGGTCGCATTGTTCCTTGGCATTGCGGGAGGCAACGTCTCTCGGCACCAGATTGCCGAAGGACGGATATTTTTTCTCCAGATAATAATTACGCTCCGCCTCAGGGATCTGGGCCGGTAGTCGTTGGTCGTTGGCCTTGGCCGGAATCCAGACCCGACCATCGTTGCGGAGACTCTCACTCATCAGGGTCAGTTTTGACTGGTGCTCGCCATGGACCGGGATACAGGTTGGATGGATCTGGACGAAGCAGGGGTTGGCAAAACCGGCTCCTTTTTTATGGGCCCGCCAGGCGGCCGAGACATTGGAAGACATGGCGTTGGTCGACAGGAAATAGACATTGCCGTAACCGCCGGTGGCCAGCACCACGGCGTGGGCCCCGTGTCTTTCCAGAGCGCCGGTCAGCATGTTGCGGGTGATGATTCCCCTGGCCTGGCCGTCGATTACCACCAGTTCCAGCATCTCCCGGCGGGAGAAGATCTCGACCTTGCCTTGCTTGACCTGGCGCATCAGGGCGCCGTAAGCGCCGAGCAGCAGTTGCTGGCCGGTCTGGCCGCGGGCGTAAAAGGTCCGGGAGACCTGGGCGCCGCCGAAGGAGCGGTTGGCCAATTGACCGCTGTAGTCCCGGGCAAAGGGGACGCCCTGGGCCACGGCCTGGTCGATGATATTATTGCTGATCTGGGCCAAGCGGTAGACATTGGCCTCCCGGGCCCGGAAATCGCCGCCTTTGATGGTATCGTAAAACAGCCGGAAGATCGAATCTCCGTCGTTCTGGTAGTTTTTAGCAGCGTTAATGCCGCCCTGGGCAGCAATGGAATGGCCCCGGCGCTGGCTGTCCTGCAGACAGAAGTTCTTGACGTTGTAGCCCAGTTCGGCCAGGGTCGCCGCAGCCGAGGCTCCGGCCAGTCCGCCACCCACGACGATGACCTCGTATTTCCTTTTATTGGCCGGATTTACCAGTTTGGATTCAAAACAGTGGCGGTCCCATTTTCCGGCCAGCGGGCCCTCGGGTATCTTGGCGTCAAGCTTCATAAATGAGCAGCCTCCACTTATCTTAAAGCTGAATTAACCAGCTTGTCTGGTTCAATGAAACTTATGCCCACCTCGAGGGGGGCCTGGATAGAAGAACCATGTGGGTGTAAGAAATCCGGCCGGAAGAAGGCCAGGATCGGGATCAGCATAAAAACCACGCCAATGGTAATGCCCAGGGCCAGGGCCAGTCGATTGAGTAACAGATCGTATTTGGGATGACTGAGCCCCAGGGTCTGGGTCATGCTCCAGAAACCATGGCTGATGTGCAGGGTCAGGACCAGCAGGGAGAAAATATAGTACCCGGCCGTTACCGGCAGGGAGAGATTGTCCCGGACCAGATCGCTTATCGTAGCAGCTTCGGTGAAGTGAAAGCGGGCCAGGTGATGAACAATAAAGACCAGGACCAGCAGGCCGGTATAAGGCATGGTTCGTGAGGCCAGGGTCCTGCCGCCGGCGCTGGCATCAATTTCGTAGCGGCAAGGTCTGGCCTCAAGGTTTTCAAAAAACAGGTTAAGTCCGAAGGCGACATGAACGATAAAGAGGGCCAGCAGACCGGCCTCGAAAACCGGGATTAAAAGGCCAAGGGAGTGAAGGCGCGTAGCGTAGGAGTTGAATGCCTCCCGGCCCAGAAAGGAGGTGGCGTTGCCGGCCAGGTGGGTGAGCAGGAAAAGACTCAGCAGCAGACCGCTGCCCGCCATGATGCTCTTCTTGCCGATCGAGGATTTAAGGGTGCTGGTCATTGAATGCATGCGCTATCCCTGTGGTCAAATGTTTTCCGTAATGGGTTCTGTATAACATAGTTAGGTAAAGACCTGAACCTCTAAACCTCTATGTACCATTGTCTTTATAGAACTGGCATAATTAAGCTATTTACTCTGCTTGGTTGGGTTGTGACGCTGTTAGATAAACTTGTAGCCCACCCCATAAACCGAACCAACCAACTCCTCATCCGGCGCCACCGCTGCGAGCTTCTTGCGGAGTTTCTTGATATGGCTGTCAATGGTCCGGTCACTGACGATTCGATCATCAGAGTATATCTTGTCCATCAACTGGTCCCTGGAATAGATCCGGCCAGGATTGGCAGCCAGAAAATCCAGCAACTTGAATTCCACTGCAGTGAGCCCGAGGTCTGTGCCATGTAAAGAGGCCTGGTAACGGGTCTCATCAAGGATAAGGCCCTTGGTCTGGATGGTGGTTGCACCGCCTGATCTGCGTAAGACCGCCTTGACCCGGGCCACGACCTCCCGGGGACTGAAAGGTTTGCAGATATAATCATCGGCGCCCAGCTCAAGACCAAGGAGCCGGTCGATCTCCTCAACCTTGGCCGTGACCATGATGATCGGGAGATTGGAAAAGGTCCGGATCTCTTTACAGATATCCATGCCGTCACGGCCCGGCAACATTAAATCCAGCAGGATCAGATCCGGTCGGTTCTCCCGCACATTGGCCACAACCTCAAGGCCATTATCGAGCACTGTTGTGGAAAAACCGGACTGGGCCAGATAATCTTTCAGCAGTTCGGCAAGCTTCTGCTCATCTTCCACTATCAGGATTTTGCTCATTGTTGCTCTCCCAATGGCAGTTTGATTCTGATCAATACCCCGCCCATTGGCGATGGTTCCGCCGTAATGGCGCCGCCATGGGCCTCAACAATATTTCTGCAGATGGCCAGGCCGAGTCCCGCCCCGCCGGTCGCCCGATTACGGGAATTATCTACCCGGTAGAGACGCTCGAATAACTTGTCAATATCTGCTGGCGGCACCGACGGGCCGCTGTCCTGGAAGATAATCCCGGCATAGCCTGCTGCTGATTGGGCATCAATACTCAACGAGCCGTTGGGATCGGTATATTTCAGGGAATTGGTGAGCAGGTTATCAAAGAGCTGTTGCAGTCGTTCCGGGTCGCCGAAGAGGGATATTTCCCGCTCGGGCGGAATATCTATGATCAGCTTGATATTACTTTCGCTAAATTTACTCTCGAACGATTTCGCGGCCTGGTTGAGGATTGCGGCTACATCCACGGTCTCTTTCCGGTAGGTCAAGGCGCCGATATCAGACAGGGAAAGCTGGAAAAGATCATCGACCAGCCGGCCCAGACGCATTACTTCGGAGTGCAGTGAATGGATGGCCTCGGGAGTTGGCTGGCGGACGCCGTCCTGCAATGCCTCAATCTCTCCCCGTAAGACCGCCAGGGGGGTGCGTAGTTCATGGGATATATCCGCCACCCATTGTCTGCGGCCCTGTTCGTTCTTCTCCAGGGTCAGGGCCAGGGAATTGAAATCCTGGGTCAACTGTCCCAGCTCATCTGCCGGTCCGATCTCAAGTCTGGTGTCGTACTTACCGGCGGCCAGATGGTGGGTGCCACGGGCCAGGGCGTTCATTCTCCTTACGAGCTTACTGGCCAGGGGGAAGGCCAGCAGGGTAGCAAGGGCGGCAATTAACAGGGAAATAATGGCAAACGATTTCTTCTGTTGCCGGACAAAATTCAACTGATGTTGGGACAGTAAATTTTTCTGGGGAATATGACCAAGATAACCAATGGCGACGGAGTCATACCGTAAGGGGATTATTTTAAGGTTGGCAGGAAATTTCCGGGGGCCGATCACCACCTTCTTGTCCGCGTTCAGCAAGATGACCCTGAACTCAAAGAGATGTTTCATCTCTTCACGGAAGTTATCGGGCGCTTTTCTCTCTTGCCACATCCCATTTCCCCGGCCTGGAGGGTGACGTCGACTTCTACCATCCCTGGCTACGGGCATGTCTTGCAGTGGATCAAACTGTTGGGGGCCCTCGGGGGTCGAGGCTGCCAGGAACTGTCGCCAAAGTCGATGGTTCCTTTGCAGGAAAAGCCAGTCTCCCTGATCAGTGTAAGCTTCCTGCAGGTGGGTGGCCAGGGAGTCGAGTCTCTTTGATTCGACGATATTGACGTAGTTCAAAAAACCACGGTCAAAACTCCAGTGGATCAGAAAGAACATACCGACAACTACGGTGACTACTGCGGCAAGCAATGTGGCAAATAATTTGTGTCTGATGCTGATGAACACCTTATACCTCCCAGTAAGACATTTTTCATCGGTAACTATTCAGGCCAGAGTGAAAAAAAGTGGGGTAAACTCCAACAGTGTAACTGTTCAACAGCACTCCAGATGTGCACAAGCGGGCTGACGAGCTATAGCTTGCTATGTGAGTCAGCTTGATCGTGTGCAGATGGGGCGCTGCTGAATAGTTACTTTCATCTTCTGAGTATCATACTAGTCAACTGCTGACCAGATCATTTTACCCCCCTCTTTCTATTTCCTTATTTCCTCCACATTTCTTCCTCATTCGATTGCTAAATTAATAATCAAGAGAGCAACAGCTCATTCATTCAAACAAACAATTATTATGAGGTGAACAACATGAAATTGAGCAACTTCAAAAAAACCGTTGGCTTTACTGCCTTAGTTGTGTTGCTGCCGACCCTGGCGTTTGCCTATGGCGGTCAAGGACGCAGCGGAGGTCAGAATGGTCCGCCACAGGTCGCAATTGAGGCCTGCGCAGGCAAAAATATTGGAGATATGGTGGAATTCACTGGTCGACATGATGATACAATTTCCGCGACCTGCCGGGAAAAAGACGGCCAGATGTTTGCGGTCCCTGAAAATGGTCGTGGCGGTAAGGGCCGCAGATAAAAGAGGAAACGAGAGCAATAAAGATTGCTTTCTTTAATAGTAGTATACTTAAATAAGGTAACCGGAGGTCACAACAATGAAACAGAAACTGATCGTAACCGCATTGGCAATCTTCTTATTGACCGGTGGCAGTCTCACCGCCGACGCTCGTGATCGTGACGGGACCGGATATGGCCCACAGACCATGTCAGAGTCCGAGTCTGGCCAAAGCGACTGGCGCGGCCACCATAGACAGGACCGGCACGAAATGGTAGCTGAAATTATTGGTCTGAGCGAAGAACAGCAGGAACAGATCAAGGCTATCCGCGAGGAGCAGAGGAGTGGTAATGAGGCCCTGCGGGAAAAACTGCAGGAGTACCGTGAGCAGATCTGGGAACTGACTGACGCAGGCACTTTTGATGAGAAGTCAGTTCGCATCATTGCCGAGGCAAAGGCGGAAATCCAGGTAGAACTGGCCGTTGCCAAGGCCCGGATGCACAGCAGAATACACGCTCTCATGACCCCGGAGCAGCAGGAACTTGCCCTGAAACTCCGCTCTGTTCGTAAAGATCGACGGGGAAAACCCCGCCATGGTCAAGGGGGCGGGCGGCTATAAATTATAGCTCGCCATTGTTGGCACAAGGCTCATCAAAAGGGGCTGTCCTAATGATTTTCATTGTTGCGGGTGGCCCTTTTTGTTTTATCTCAGAAGGGGCAAACCAAAGCTCCCTGAGTTCTTCTTAGTTAGCCCGGATATTTCACGAAGCAAGCTGGTCGAAGCTATAAAGAGGCGGATGGTTGGCTATACATTGGTATGCCAATCACCAGCATCTGCCATAGATTCGGCCAGATCGTCTCGCCCGCAGGGTGAGTAGTTTTGAAAAACAATCCTCCGATTGCGCATGGTACAAACTGTAACCAGAGAGTTATCTGAGTAAAATCAACTTACTATCATAAAAGTAGACAGTTAAACAAATTTTTCAAAACTACTCATGAGATATTCGGGTTAGATCTTGAAAACAACTAAGCGGAACCCGAGATCATCATCGGCGTTCCGCTTTGTTGTTTCAGCAAGTTGTTTTACCAATTGCTGTTTTTATTTAACTCTCTGTTCGGGACTGGGCTGAACTGTTCTGGCCTCGTCTGCGGGCCTTCGGTAGGAAGTCCACTCCCAGCGGTGCCGAACGACGTCCCCGTCTTGGTTTGTTGGGTCTGGCTTCAGAGGCAGGTCTGCCGGATCGCTCATTGTTGTTAGTAGTCTTCCGCTCAGTCGCGTCGGTGTGGGCGGCGGCGAAGCTTTTCCCTCTAGTGCTGGGCGCTTTCGGGTTGGGCCTGCGGGAGTTGTTGCCGGTATTTTTGCGCTCTCGTTCTTGTCTGGGGGAGGAGTTTTCCTTATTCTGCCCGGATTGATTGGCGCTGGTGCTTCCGCCGGCGGTCTTGACCACCCGGCTTACCATCTTGCTATTCAACCTGCTCTCCACCTGCTTGATGAAGCTGATGTCTTCGCCGCCGGCGAAAGTGATTGCTTCGCCGCTGCATTGGGCCCGGCCGGTTCGGCCGATCCGGTGGGTATAGGCTTCGACCGTATCGGGCACATCAAAGTTGATAACATGGGAGATCCCCGATACGTCAATGCCCCTGGCGGCGATATCGGTTGCGACCAGGACGTTATACTTGCCCTGCCGAAAGCCATCCATGGCCTCCTTGCGCTTGTTCTGGGACATGTTGCCCTGTAGAGCGACAGCCTGGTAGCCATTCTTCTGCAGGGTGACAGCCAGGTTCTTGGCCTTGTATTTGGTCCGGGTGAAAACCAGGGTTGTCTCCATCTTGGTCTCTTTCATCAGCGATTTGAGCAGGGTAGTCTTGCCTTTCTGCTCAACCCGGATCAGCACATGGGAAACGGTATCGGCCGGTTTGGAGTGGTTGACCTGGACAGTTACCGGGTCAACCAGGATCTGATCGGCCAGGCTGCGGATAGCTGCCGGCATGGTGGCCGAGAACAACAGGTTTTGCCGTGATTTGGGCATATACTTTATCAACCGTTTGATTGCCGGCATGAAGCCCATGTCGAACATCATGTCAGCCTCGTCCAGGACCAGCATCTCTACTGTGTCGAGGCGGAGAGCTCTGCTGTCCAGATGATCGAGCAGACGTCCCGGGCAGGCGACTATGATTTCGACCCCGGAGCGGAATTTCTGCAACTGACCACCCTTGCCAACCCCGCCGTAGACAACGACGCTACGCAGGCCGGTCTGGCGACCCAGTTCCCGGATGTTTTCATTGATCTGTTCGGCCAGTTCCCTGGTCGGGGCGACGATAACCGCACGTGGCTTCCGTCGGGGTCCCGTCATCAGTTTCTGCAGCATGGGCAGGACGAAGGCTGCGGTCTTGCCGGTGCCGGTCTGGGCCAGGCCCATAATGTCGCGTCCCTTGACAACCTCGGGGATTGCCTCGGTCTGGATGGGAGTTGGGACGTCGTAACCGCAAGCCTTGACGCCAGCGTTGATTTTTTCATCAAAATTAAAATTTTCGAAACTCATTATAAATACCTATTTTCTTTGGCCGGGCATATCTATGCCGGGCAGATTCAGTGCTCCTTAATCCTAATCCGGTCCTGTTGCGGTCCCAGTAAAATTACTGATCCACACGCAAGACAGGGGCGGAGGTCGGGTGGAGCCGGTTGTGTGCTATTTAGATTGTTTGCCCGCAACGGGGCAGAAAGATCCAAACAGTGCCTCATGCCGGTGGCAATGCTAACAGTCAGCGGCAATCATGTTTCTTGGCACCTTCCTTAAGTGATCAGCAGGAACTTAACGACATCTTACGAGGAATGGATTTCAACGTGGAAGGAATAATGACGTGTGGTAGGCCTGATACTTATAACCAAAATTATCCGTATATTATACAGGCTTTCCAGACTTTAGCAAGAGATTAAATTGGGACCGGGGTCTTGCCTTTTTACCTGTTGCCTTTTGTGGGTCGTATCTTGGGGGATTTGAATTGCTCGACTAGCCCCGTTATTCTGACATCCCGGCCCATTGGCGCATCAATTATTCCGAACGTTTCGCGGGCTCCACTACGCCACGGCAAGGGTCCGGCTACGGGCAGTGGGCATCGAAAGTTCATTTGTTCAAGCCGCAGGAATATTTTTGTTGACCCTGTCCTGCGGGGTGCATTCGTTAATAGTCTTGAAGGAGCTTGTTTTTCAAATGGTTTCAGGCAATAATGCCGGATGTAAGCTATCTAAATATAATGTTGCTATTGTTGCCCCATTTTGAGATCGATCAATTTTCAGAGGGAAATACGTCTTTATGGTAAGTGGAAAAGACAGGGAATCTCCGGAAACTGCCGATGATTCCCCGGATTACTGGGACCGGAAAACCGAGCTGCAGAAAAAGGGCATAAAGCTGTTTAGTCAGATTATTTACCGTGACTGGTGCAAGGCCTGTGGTATCTGCGTTGCGTTCTGTCCGACCAGGGTCTATGACCGTGACGAAGGCGGCAAGCCTTTAGCCGCAAGACCGGATGACTGTACCAGTTGCCGTTTCTGCGAATTGCATTGTCCTGATTTCGCCATCACCATTGAAGATCGTTACCCTGATCGCCGCAAGGAGGAGAGATGACCGCGAATGCTGCCGGAAAGCCCCGGCTTCTTCAGGGGAACGAGGCTATCGTTGAGGGCGCTTTGGTGGCCGGTTGTCGGTTCTATGCCGGCTACCCCATTACCCCGGCCTCGGAGATCATGGAACTGATGTCGATGCGGCTGCCCGGGCAGGGCGGCACCTTTATCCAGATGGACGATGAGGTCGCCTCGATGGGTGCGGTGGTCGGCGCTTCCCTGGCCGGAGTCAAGGCGATGACCGCCACCAGCGGTCCCGGTTTTTCGCTGATGCAGGAGAATCTGGGCTTTGCCTGTATGGCCGAAGTGCCGTGTGTGATTGTCAATGTAATGCGGGGGGGCATGTCAACCGGCCTGCCTACCAGTCCGGGGCAGGGTGATGTTATGCAGGCCCGCTGGGGAACCCACGGTGATCATCCGATCATCGTCCTCTGTCTGTCCAGTGTTCGTGATTCATTTACCATTACCATCCAGGCCTTTAATCTTTCCGAGAAATACCGGGTGCCGGTCATTATTCTCTCCGATGAGATAGTTGCCCATACCCGAGAGTCCATTATTCTGCCGACCATCGCTGATCTTGAGGTGGTTGACCGGATCACTCCAACCGTGCCGGCCGATTGGTTTAAACCCTATGAGGACAACAGTCGCGGGGTGCCGCCGATGGCCCCCTTTGGTTCCGGTTACCGGCATCACGTTACCGGGCTGGTCCACGATATCAACGGTTTCCCGACTGAGAAGCCCAAAGAGATCGATGATTTTTCGAGGCGCCAGTTCCGGAAGATTACCAACGGCGCCTACGAGATCCAGATGAGCAAACGGATGCTGCTTGACGATGCCGAGATAGCGGTGATTGCTTACGGATCGGTCGCCCGTTCTGTCCATCGGGCTATCCTCCGGGCCAGGGAAGACGGGATCAAGGTGGGGATGTTACAGCTTATTACCCTGTTCCCTTTTCCGAAGCGGGCTGCTGATCCGGTCTTGCGTCAGTGCCGGGCCGTGTTGGTTCCGGAGATGAACATCGGCCAGATCAGTCGTGAGGTCAAACGGGTTAATCAATCGGCCAAGGTGGTGAAACTCAACCGCCTCGATGGTCACGGGATCACCCCCGACGAGATTTACGAACAAATCATCAAATTGTAGCGGGAGCAGATAGATGAC
>DAOVJK010000038.1 GCA_030673265.1 Pseudomonadota bacterium
CATGGCCTGCAGACCGGGCTTATCTCAATAGAAAATGATCGGGACAATCTAGGCAAGATCTGCCGGGCTGGCGGTGATTTCCGAAGGGGGATGACAGTTTACGGTTATCCGGCCCTCTTTACCTCAAGATACAGCGGGCCGCCAATGCAGTATGATCGGGTCTTTAAAAGTCCCAAAGGCGAAAGTTTCGTCTTGCGGCAGGCGTGGGGTTACACCCGGGCCTTGCCGCTTCAGCCCTTTTCCCTGATAGCTGACTTGGCTGATCTTGCCAAGCTTGGTCTTGGCTACGGGGTCGTCGATCTGAGTGGTCAGCCTCTGACCAGACGGATTATCGAAGATGTTTTCCGGCAGGTTTCAGGCCAGGCTAAAGGGCCAAGATTGTCGGGGTTTAATTTTTATCACACCCTGAGTTGAGTGAGGGCCTGATCCATAGTAATATCTTAAGAGGATGAATTTGGTGAATTCAGGTAGATTTTTTCACCGAAAACACGTAAATGTGGTAGGCTTTACACTATTAAATTGAGATACAAATGCTCGCGAGGCTCTCTGCCTTCGTGAAAAATTAACAGTTTGACCAGACAGGCCATTTATGGATTTAGATGAACGGGCAGTTGAGATTTTTAAGGAAGCAGAAGTCCTGAGCGAAACCGATTTGCGTGGCGCATTGGCGAAGATGCGTGAAGCTCTTGCTATTGAACCTGATTATCCCAATCTGGAAGATGAAATTTTTATAAGAGAAGATGCTATAGCCAAGCTGGATGGCGTCCTTGAATTCATCGTTGTTTTATTGCGGGAAGGGAAGAAATATCAGGCCTGCGAAATGCTCGGAAGTCTTCCTGACAACTACATTATCCAGGATAAAAGCGGTTTGGTAGCAGGTTTATTAGAAAAAATTGCTACGGTTGAAGGTTTGGTTGAACAGGCCAGGGTATTGGCCAAATCAGATTGTCTCAAGGCTCTCTCGATCTTTGAAGAGGCATTCAAGTTAGTGGCGGATTATCCAGGTCTAGCGGAGAATGTTGCCGCGCTCAGGGAAGAGGTTGCGCAATATAATTCTTATATCAGCTCCATTGAGAAGGCTCTGAAAGTCAAGAATGGTGAAAAGGCCAGTACTTTGCTTGACACATTTCGGGAGGTTTTCCCAGAGGATGAGCATGCAAGCAGGTTTAAGGTCGCCATTACCAATCTGAATAAGGACCTCAAGAAGAAGAAAGCTAAAAAAATAAATCTGCTGATAATAATAGCTGCGGTTGGAGCTGTGCTTGCCAGTGGGGGTGTCTATTTCACGTATGAGATGGTTATGCTTGGCAAGGCGAACAGCCAGTGGCAGGCAGTGAATCGGTTGTTGGTGGCGCATAAATTTACTGAAACCCAGGCGGCCTGCCTCGATATTAATCGGAATCTTGGCCGGGTTCGGCTCTTTTTCAAGACCAGCAAGCAGGAATTGCAGGACAAAGTGGATGATGTCCTTCACTCGGAGCTGGTGGTTAAGGGTGTTGAAGGCAAGGTCCTGTTTGATGGTGATTATATCCCAAAAGAGTATTTGGCAAATAGCAAGGAGATCAAAAATAACATTGAAGAGGCCAGGGTTCATGTTGCGGCCGGAGATAACGTTGAAGCGATCCGTGAGTTTGAGGATGCATTGGCGACTTTGACTGGGATGGATCTGGATTCATCGGCTCAAGTTATTAGCGATATCAAGTTGTCGATTACCAGTTGCCGCCTGAATATTATCAAAGATCTTGCTGCTAAAGCCGGTGCTTTGATGTCAACCGGAGCTCACTATGCAGCTAATGCCGTAATAACCGAAGCAATTGCTATTGTGAGGGACCACTCCTTAGATGTTACCGACCCGGTTGTTAGTAAGGTTCTTGAGGTCAAGAAAGGTATTACCCTTGCTAGATTGAAAGAACTGATGGCCATCGGGGACAAACTTTTTGTTGACGGCAACTACGCTAGCGCGATTAAAGCGTACAGTAAAGCCCACGCTTATGCCAATGCCAATAAGCTTGGCAGCGACTCACTAAATCAGCAAATTTATGCAATGATCAATAAGAGTAACGCGAGAATCTTGATAGGTAATGGTGATAGATTTATAGCCTCGGCCAAATGGGACGAAGCTGTTCGGGCTTATGAGGACAGCATAGCTCTGGCGACGGAGTCTGATTTAAAGAGCCATCCTATTTTAAAGAGGACGCAAGTCAATCTGCAAAAAGCAAAAATAATGCAGTTAGTTGCAAGTCTTGATCGACAGAATAGACTTGCCATGCAGCATTTAAAAGCAAATAAACGCAATAAAGCCATGGCTGTGTATAAAGAGGCGATAAAGACAGGTGTGGGGAGTAAGTGGCGTGGCAACATTGACGTGGCCAACGTCATTGAAAAACTTAAGAATGGATTTGCCGAGCTTGAAGAAAAAATCTTCGTTGACTCAAAAAAGAAATTTCTGAGTGATAGATATGCTTCTATTTTGAAAAAGGACTTTGGCCTGGGGACTGATGCGGGTTTACTTGACCCTGAGATTGTCTTGTTGGGCGCTACTCCTGAACTCCTGAAATTCAGCGTTTCGGCTATGTCATATGCCAAAAAAGGTACTCAAGGCAAATATACCCGCTACAAAGCGACCTATGGTTTTGATCGGAAAAGAGAGACCTGGCGAATGCTCAACAAATCGAGCGATAGCAAGGTTACCGAAGATAGGCGGTATAATTGATCCTGATCTTTTTATGGGCGGCGGCCTTTTGCTTGCCTTGGAAAATCTGCTGGACATTGAACTTCAGCAAAAGTTTTCATGCCAAGTAGGGCGTGAGGGGTGGTTAAGAAAAATCTTGGCCCAGAGGGCTCGGGCCCGATTATTCAGGTCGGAACTGTGAGGGTTGCATGATCGTAACCTTGGTCAGTTAAAACTACTTGAGAGATATCTGGCGCACCGAAGACGCTTCATTATGGGGTGAAAAGACCCTTCTGGTTCAACCTTTCGAGATTCCTTCGGTGTAGCCAGCATTAAAAATGATGGCAGCTCCGCTTGTTACGGAGTCTAATTGATTAGCTGCTCGTTTGGCCTGCCTATCCCAGGCTGTCTCCACTCGCAAAGCACACACAGTTCGGATTCTCATGCCGGGCGTTGCCTATTCGATTAAGATCACTCTAGTCTCCCAGCCAAGGCAGCTAATCTGTCAAATTCCTCTACCTTCCAGCCTATATCGTACTGCACCAAAGTTCACCACCGATTATTCGCTGCGCAAATAAGAATGGTGGCTGACCATTAATCAGGTCAGCCACCATTTTTTTACAAATCGTTATCAACGATATTGAGTGAGGGAAGGATCTTGTTGATACCCCAGAAGAGAATAAATGGGGTGGCAATTACCGTTATGGCACCGGCTAGCCCTTCTTTGAAGGTTTCCAGGTTGTGGGGTATGATCGGCAGGTGGTAATGCATGAAGCCCTCGAAAGACAGCGAAAATGCCTGGCCGCCGATCACGACGTTCCAACGCATCATAAATACGCCGAACAGAACCAGAACCAGGGCCAGCGCAGTCCGGCGGATGGTCAGGCCGGGCAACATCAGCAGCAGGAACGGCAAGAAATTGCCCATGCCATACTGGAGGATGAAGATCTTGACGAAGTCTTCTTCAAACATGACAGAGCGCAGGATGTCCCATGATTTCATCGCCGTATAGCCCCGGAAGATCAGATCCAGCATTTCCAGGGAGATGGCCGCCACCAGGAACATTATCAGGTAACGGGAGGTTGTGGCGATCACCTCCATTTCAGCGCCGCGGATCTTGCCGACACTTTCATCGCCCCGCCCTCTAGCCAAGGTGGCCATCAGCTTCTTCCATTCCATAATGATAATATAGGTCAGCATACAGAGGGCGATACCGGAAACCACCGCCGACATGATAAAGATGACCGGCATCAAGGGTGACATCCACAGGGCGTTCGCCTTGACCGAGCCGAAGATGAAACCGGCGTAACCGTGCAGGAAGCCAGCCACCGGGATCCCGATCGCCGCCATGATCTTGACTGCTTTCTTATCCTTGGCTACGGCTTCTTCGTTGATGTCATAAGCGCCCAGAGTCAGGACATGGTAGAGGGTGCGCTTAAAAGTGCTGGCTAGATCCTCCTTTCCTTTGAGGGCGATGGTCTGCTGAACAAAATACTGCCGGTAGACAAACCATATTTCGGTCAGGACTATTACGGCATAGGTCGAAAATACTATGCCGAAGGCGGCGATGGCCGACGTGAAGTGGGGGGTGAACATGACGTTCATACCCCTTAACGGCTGCTGGAGATGCAGCATCAACGGCATCATTGCCACCGGCAGCAGGGCCAGAGAGAAAACCAGCGAAAAGCGGGCCATCTCTTTCAGATCCTTCTGGCCAAAAACATGGTAGAGGGAGGAAAGCACAAAGGCACCGGCCACCAGACCGGTCATGTACGGGTACATGACGATCTGGATACTCCAGTAGATAAATTCATTCGGATAGACAAACAGCAGTTTGTCGGTCCATTCGAGGCCATGTACAATAAGTTCTTCTGTCATATCGATCACCTTACGTTCCTGTCCAGGCCGAGATAAAAGACCTGCGGCTTGGTGCCGTATTCATCTTTAAGAACAGCGACCCGCTCTGTCATGATTATTTTAGTGACAGGGTCGTTCTGGTCCAGCAGGTTGCCGATCTGGCGGGCTCCGAAGGAACAGGCATCGACGCAGGCTGTCTGTTGGCCGTTACTGATCCGGTGGTAGCAGAAGGTACATTTTTCCGCAACCTTGTGGACCGGGTGGAAGAATCGGACCCCGTAGGGGCAGGCCATGATGCAGTAGCCGCAGCCGATGCACCATTTCCGGTCAACCAGCACTACTCCGTCACCCGTCTGGTAGGTGGCGCCGACCGGACAGACCTGAACGCAGGCTGGATTTTCGCATTGGTTACAGAGTTTGGGTACGAAAAAGGTTTTGGCAATATCTGCCGGGGCAATTTCTTCGCCCCGAATCTTTGGGTCGGTGAACCCGTCCCGCCCGCCCATGGGGGAGTCAATATGGGTTTTGCTGTCCTTGGTGACGACGTAGCGTTCAACCCAGGTCCTGGTGACCGGCGCGTCATAGGGCACTTCGTTTTCTTTTTTACAGGCTTTGACGCAAAATCCGCAACCCACACATTTGTTGGTGTCGACCAGGAAACCCCATCTGGTCCCTTCTGTGCCGGTGGCGGCTTTGCATTCTGCCGGGCTGAGAAACCTGAAGGCTGATAAGGGTAGAGAGGCGGCTACGCTGGCGCTCAAAGCCGATTTAAGTAGTTTTCTTCGCGAGCAACTCATTAACCTTCCTCCAGATTCGGGTTATGTGGGTTGTGACACTCGATACAAGCTGTGTCGGTGTTATGTCTGTTGGGATCGATTGCTTTTATTCTGGAACGAGGGTTGTCGGGGTAAGGCAGAGAAGCGTGACAGCGCAGGCATAATTCCCGGCTGGTATCGATCGCAAGTGTTTCAGGGTCGTCCGGATGGTCAATAGCTGGCCCGTGACAATTTTCGCATTGGATCAACTGGTGCTTGGAGGAACTTGTTTCCGCAACATTTTCCTCGTGGCATTCCTGACAGTATTCCCGGCCTTTATACTTGGCCTTGAAATCCCGCCACTCATCGACATTGCTCAGACGGTGATAACTGTATGTAAAACTTTCACCGTTAACCCCGAAATCAGCAGGTACCATGAAGTGCCTGACAATCAGGGTCAGGGCTATGGCTGCTAACACACACCATAGTGGTCGCAACACATGATTTTTCATAGAAAATCCTCCCTTAGTTTGTAATTGACAAAAGTGAGACAACAAAAATTTTGGGGCCGATATTGGAGTGGTTCCAAAGTCGTCTATAGCTTTATGTATATAGGGTAAAGATGTTTTTGTATAAAAATCCCGAAAAGATTTTGATATTGACATTGGATTTTCATATTGATAATATCTGTACCACAATGTGGTATTGAGGGCAACAAGTGATTATGCTTTGCTTGAATTTTTTACCTTGAGGAATGTGATTAGCCCTGTATGTCTGGATTGCCTTAAAAAAGATCTTCAAGTTCTGTGGTGTTCAATCTGATAGCCCAATAAATTAAGAAAAAGGCAGGTTCTTGAATGGACACGATCAGTAATGACAGTATTGCGGATTTACCGGTAATTTCGAAGAAAATTCGGATTCTTGAAGAAAAAATTGATGAACTATCCAACAAGGTCTCAAAACTTGAAGGTAAGCCAGTTCCTATGGCCTATCCCGCTCGGGAGGAGGAGGGTGGATCCCTGGTTTCGGTAGAAGCGAGCGGAGGATTGGGCGAGTGGATTAGTAAGGGCGCGCTGCTGCAAAAAATGGCGGCAATCTGTTTTATCCTGGTTTTTTCCCTGCTACTAAGAACTGTTACAGATTACGGGTATATCAATGCGATGGCCGGATCTTTATTAGGTCTTGCCTACGTTAGTATTCTTGCGGTCGTCGGTTGTGTCTTTTATGTCACAGGCAAACAGCTGGCCAATGTTTTCTCTATCTCCGGGTTTCTGCTGCTTTTTGCCATAGTTTTTGAAGGATATGGCCGTTTCGATACCATTTCTATTGGTGTCGCCTATGCTATTCTCATGACGGCCCTGCTGACTTCAGCTGCAGTTGGCATAAAATACCGGGTAGCCAAGTTACTGTCCGTCAGTTTGGTCGGGGTGACAATCGCTGGTCTGGCGATTGGTTTTCCCCGGGTGCATTTTCCCTTGAGCGGCTTGCTGTTTTTTGCTGCCAATGTGGTGGCCATCATCGCAGCCAAGCGCCTGGAGAATGGTAAGCTGAAATGGCCAGTCACTATGTTGACCTTGCTATTCTGGGCGATCTGGGCGTTTAAGGCCCATGTCCCCTTAGGTCGGGGCGAGTTCGTTCCTGACTATGTTCATCTGACTTGGTTGGCGCCACTGCTAGGCTGCTTCGTGGCGCTTTATTTGCTGACATATCTCAGCAGATATTTTAACGAGGTCCAGCTTACGGTTTATGATGCGATCATCCCGTCTTTGAACATGCTTTTGTTATTTCTGGCTGGCAGTGTTGTAATCAAAGATTACTGGCAACAGCCCTGGTTGCTTGGTTTGTTGGTTTTGGCCATGGGTTGTATTCATTTCGCAGTTGGCTGGCGGTTGGCGATAAAGGCTCGCGACCGTTTCATCGGAGTGGGTGGCGCCTTTGCTGCAGGTTCCTTGACGTTGGCTTTTGGGGTACCGGTCGTTGTTGGCAATGTTGCCTGGGCCATTGTCTGCTGGTCGCTGCTGGCCTACGGCCTGGCCATTCTTTCAGGCCGTTGTAAAAGCGGTGTCATACGGCTGCTGTCATATCTCTATCTGCTTTTGGCTCTATGGACGGGGTTGGCACTAGGGGTCTTTGGGGTTGGTAAAGCAGTGGCTCCCCAAGCCTCTCTGGCTGCAGCCGGAGCTTTGGCTTTGTTTGGCTTGCTTCAGTACAATTGGTGTCGACACAACCCGCCTCCGGCAGGATCACTGTTTGCAAAACTTGATAGTCGTGACAATTCCGCGGTAGCACTTTTACTGATTTGTCTGGCTGGTTTTTACTTGTTGTTTAGCATGGCCATTGATTTGGTTTCCTCCATGGTTTTGGTCGATCCGGTCAATACCATTAAATGCGGGCGCTCAATTATCATTAATATGGCTGCAACTTTTCTGTTGGTCATGGGAGGTCGCCGCCACAATCTTGAGCTGGTCTGGATAGCAGTAGGCCTTGCGGGAGTTGGTTGTATGAAGGTCTTTCTTGTCGATTTGTTCGGAACCAGTGGGATCCCGTTGGTGCTAAGTGTCTTGTCTTTCGGGGTGGTGGCAATGGCTGGTTCAATCGTAATGGGGGGATGGAATAAGCCGAGAAAAGATTAAGACTTTTGCCTTACCTGTAACGGTATGCATTATCAGTTTTCTGTGGATAATGCTAAGCATATGGTTGCAGCTCTTTGTTTTCCTGAATAGATCAGCTGTCAAGGTATTTCAGGCCTGTCTACTTGGCTTGATATGAACATTGAATCTTTCATCTTATTTTATCTTTGTAATTTTTTGTTTAAAAAAAGATTTATCATGCTATTATTGACGGCTCCGATTTCGGTTAAGTTGGTTCTGCTTGTTGCGAGATAGCCGGTCAAGAGGAAGGAATGTTATGGCAGTTGATAATAAACAACCAATTTTTCCCATAAGCGTAGCGGCTAAACTTCTGGATGTACACCCGCGTACTTTGCGAATCTATGAGGAGGAGGGGCTGCTTAAACCGGCACGGCAGGGCAATAAACGGTTTTTTTCGAATGATGACATTGAATGGGTTAGCTGTCTGCGTAAGCTTATTCATGAAGAAGGTATTAGTATTCCCGGGGTCAAGAAACTTTTGGAATTGACACCCTGTTGGCAGATCAAAAACTGTCCGGAAAATGTTCGTGCGGTTTGTACTGCCTACGTTGACAACACTACTCCATGCTGGCAGCAGGCCAAGTCTTATTGTTCCAGGGAACCCAGTCAGTGTGAACATTGTGAGGTTTTCGTCAAAGCGATGACTGAGGGGAAAGAATCGATTGGCGCTTCAGAATGATTAAAAGTTTGTTTTTTGGGAGAGGCAATGACTTTGTCGATCCGTAGTTTGTTGTTTTTATTAACTTAATTATGTGAAAGGGAGAGAAGTTGAAATGAGTGAGAACGAAACAGGACCAAAGGGTCCAAATGTCTCGGGGAGTGAGGCTGACGATCGTAACCCGTGGAGTTATATTGTCCGTGGTATGTGGAGGTCTCCTCTCGGCCTATTGGGTGTGGCGTTAACCACTGTAAGTATTACCCTGATGGTTGTTGGGTTGGTCTTCGATTTACTTGGCTTGGTCTCTAATCCCTATGCCAATATCTTTACCTATATGGTTTTGCCTGGCGGCATGATGACCGGTCTGATAATGATTCCGGTGGCAGGGTTTCTCAGGCGGAGGCAGTGGCATAAATTTGGGATTCCCCGTGAGCATCTGCACATCAATCTCAGTGATCCTAAACATCGTAAATTCCTGATCGGATTTATCGCTTTGACTGTAGTCAATGTCTCTGTTCTTGGGGTAATTGGCTATGAAGGATATCATTTTACCGATTCGCCTTATTTCTGTGGCCAGGTCTGCCACCAGGTTATGGCCCCTGAATACACAGCCTACCAGCGTTCGTCCCATGCTAAAGTCGTCTGCGTTGAGTGTCACATCGGTTCAGGCGCTCAATGGTTTGTTCGGGCCAAGATTTCAGGTCTGCGTCAGGTGGCGGCAGTCGTAACCGATAGTTATAGTAAGCCGATTCCGGCCCCGGTTGAGCATTTGCGCCCGGCCAGGGATACTTGTCAGCATTGCCATTGGCCGGATAAGTTCCATGGCAAGAAAATTAAAATATTCAAGCATTTCACCAATGAAGATCAGGAGAATCCTGAAGTAAATGAAATGGCCCTCCATATCGGTGGCCGTAATCCGGAGTCCAATGTTTTTGAAGGTATTCATTGGCATGTTTCTGAAAATGTAGAGGTTAAGTATCTGGCCGCTGATGCCAAACGAACTCAGATTGCCAAGATTAAAGTTTCGAGACCGGATGGCAGTACCGATGAGTTTGTCAAAAGTAGCATTGAGATGTCTGAAGCTGGTGAAGATGAATGGCGGGTTATGGATTGTATTGATTGTCATAATCGTCCGGCCCATATTTACGATATGCCAGAAGATGTTGTTGATTTCGGCTTGTTGAGTAAGGCGATTAATCGTGCAATCCCTGGAATCAGGGAAGACAGTTTGATAGCCATCAGTGGTGAATATGCTACCCGTGATGAGGCCAGAGAAAAAATCGGCCCGGCTCTCATGGAGTTACAGTACAAACGGAGCGGAGATGCAATGCAGCAGTATCGCCCCGACATTGAGAAAGCCGGCTTGTACCTTGTAGAGGGTTATATGGGTAACGTCTGGCCGGAAACTATGGTGCTTTGGGGTACTTACAAAAGTCATCTCGGTCATCAGTTTGAGGAGGAAGGTTACGGCTGTTTCCGCTGTCATGATGAAGAGCATGAAAACAGCAGTGGCAAGGTTGTTAAGCAGGACTGTGATCTTTGTCACGACGAACCTGAATGATACTTTGCTGACTGACAGCATGTTTTAAGCAAGGGCTGCCCAATTGGGCAGCCCTTTTTTTATCTGTTAATCTGAATGTTTTTCGATAGAATGGTTGTAATGGCCTCGCGTTTGTCGATAGCGAACAATAAAAAACTCTAAAAATGGCACCTTATATACTATGCGAGTTCATTTTCTGATATTCACTATTCTGATGACGGTTCTTTTGCCGACTCGCCAGATTTTTGCCGATGTTGGTGAGGATCGGGCCCGTCAGGTTCTGGTCGCGATTGATGATCTCTGGCGGGCCGATTCTTCCCGAAGCACGGTTAGCATGAAGGTGGTTACCGCCAATTATACCCGGCAGGTTACCATGGAAAACTGGACCCTGGGCAAGGAGAAGTCCTTGGTCAGGATCCTCTCGCCGCTTAAGGAAAAGGGTACGGTTACCCTGAAAGCAGGCAATGCCATCTACACATATCTGCCCAAGACCGACCGGACTATTCGCCTGACTTCCAGTATGATGATGGGCTCCTGGATGGGCAGTCATTTTACCAACGATGATCTGGTCAAGGAATCCCGGCTTTCTGATGATTATGTTCCGCAGATTATTTTCGAGGGTGCAAGAGATGGTGAAAACATCATTGAGTTTGCCCTTGAGCCGAAACCGGAGGCGCCGGTCGTCTGGGGTAAGATTGTTATCGTTGTTCTGGCTGAAGGATTTCTACCCATAGCTTCATATTATTATGATGAGGATATGGTCCTTGCCAGAACAATGTCATTCAGTGATATCAGGGAGATGGGGGGGCGACTCTTGCCCGCGACCATGAGGGTGATCCCGGCTGATGAGGTTGATGAATATACTGAGCTGATTTATCAACGAATTAGTTTCGGCATGAAACTGGATGATTCTTTCTTTTCACTGCAGCAATTGAGACGCCGATAGTAACGCAGGGCTGGCTTTAATGGTTTGAGCCCTGTTTCCTTCTCCCTGTTGACTGCAGACTCCATCACCCGCACCATGCGTTTTTATCCTGACTGCTCGTTTTTGGGCATTTTTTGTCCCTTGATTAGCGGCAATTATAGATCGTTCTATGTTGATAAGTTGAGGGTTTGACTGGGTTCTTTATAAAAAATCTTATATCAGCATTTGGTAATTGTTATCAATAGCTTTACTGGTGTTCAGCGTTCTAATATTAGGGGGCGGCTTTTCAGGTAGAGATCGGTAAGGGATTGCCCCTTGCAATAGAGTCTCTTTGGTAATGTCTTTCGAGATGTTGAGGGGAGAAGGTAAATAGAGCAAATAGCTAAATCATCAGCAACAGGGTCCATGGTAATGTTTACTGGTTGCGCCACTATTACCTGTGTCACCCTTGAGGCCTACAATGTAACCAGTATTCGTCCGGTGCCTTGGTAAGCATCTCGTTCTGAGGAAAACTACACAAATTATTGTGTAGTAGATAAAAAGCGCCAAGAGCCTTTCGTGGTAAATATCGTTAAGGAGGATTATGGGTAAATAGATATTCTGGTTGATACCGAAACTCGCAGAGATGCGATAGTAACCACTATCGCCAACCTGGCAACGATCGGCAGTGTGATTTGCTGTTCCCTTGACGTTATGCTGGGAGTTACACACAGGATCTGTTTGCTTACTCCAGAAGGGGCAACACTGGTTCCCCTCGGGAACAATAATGGAGGTCGACCCTCTACCTCTGCAGAAGGTAATGGTTTACTCTGCTTTAGAGGTCTGGTTGGCATCATGACATGGCATAAAAAAAAGCCCGGGTTTTGTCCCGGGCTTTTTTTATGGTGCTTTAGTTAAGGAGGAACTTATCAAATTAGTTCCTTCATGATGGCCTCGCTTACGGTATCAATTGATGGTTCGCCATCAACGGTGATTACTTTGGTGGCGCCACCGAGAGACTTGAAGAAATTGACTGCGGCCATGGTGCCGGTGTCTTCATCGTAGTAGATGTCGTGGCGTTTATCGATAGCGGCATCGTCCTGGTCGTCTGGACGGGTCTTCAATTCGCCGCCGCATACCCGGCACACAATCTGGCCGTCTTTTTCGACTGGTTTGATGGCCTCAAAGGCGATGTGGTTCGGATGGTTGTTATCGTTAACGCAGAGGCGGCGTCCGGTGATCCGCAGTTTGGCAATTTCGCGTTTGAGGGTGATCTCAATTACGTAATCAAGGTTGATACCTTCATCTTGCAGGGCCTTGGCCAGGGTTTCGGCCTGGACCTTGTTGCGGGGGAAGCCGTCCAGAATCCAGCCGCCCTTGCAGTCGTCTTCTTTGAGGCGGTCGAGGATCATTGGGATGGTGATGTCGTCGGGGACCAGATCGCCGCGGTCAATGTACTCTTTAGCCTGTTTGCCGAGTTCGGTGCCGCCGCCAATGTTAAGACGGAAGATAGCTCCTGACTCAATGTGGGAAAAATTGTATTTCTTCTGGATGATAGCACCCTGAGTGCCTTTGCCGCTGCCGTTGGGGCCGAATACCAAGATGTTCATAGTTACTCCTTTTTAAGTAATGAGATTAATGAAAATATAAAATCTTTAAGATATATGGTGTGTGGTCAGAGCTGCTTAAACGATTGAAAAAAAGATTATAAAATAAATAATGGTTCGTGCCAATAGCTATCCACATTTTCATGGATGAGGATTACCTGTCTCCGGCACTGACCGTTTTCTTGTAACTAACTTCTGGATCTGTTAAATCAGTCATTGTTAATAAAAAGATTTCCGTAAAACTTGCCCTTTTATTATTAATCTAATAATTTTCAATAGCTAATATCTATAAAATCACCATCGGTATTGGCCGAAAATAGGTGGAATTTGTTGTGTTTTTCCAGCTAGTTGTGCTATTAATGACTCTGTCCTGTCATTTTAAATGAAACTCCGTTTTGGCACCAGTCGCTTAGGGGGCAAATGTTGAAGGCCCGGTAATTGTCAACATATCGCCTGATTGTCAGGGAAATTCAAGGGAAAGACTTAATGAGAAGATTATCGGTTAGTGGCGTTTTGCTGTTAATTATCCTTGCTTTGGGTACCTTCGGCTACATGTTAATTGAAGATGCCGGTTTTCTAGACAGTCTTTACATGACGATTATTACTATCACAACCGTTGGTTATGACGAAACATTTCCGTTGGGCACTCAAGGTAGAATCTTTACTATTTTTCTTATCTTGATCGGGGTAGGATTTGTTCTATATGTTTTCAGTAAGATCACAGAGGATGTCCTTGAGGGAGGCTTACAAAAATCCATTGGGAGGATGAAAATGAAAAAGAGGGTGGCCAGGTTGCGGGACCACTTGATTGTTTGCGGATATGGTCGGATTGGTAAGGTTATCTGCAAAATTCTCGAAGAGAATAATCGCTCTTTTGTGGTTATTGAAAAGAATCCCCACAAGATTCAGGCTATTGCTGATCGTGGTCATCTGGTTCTGGAGGGAGAGGCTTCTGATGACCATATATTGAAAGCGGCCGGGATCGAAAAGGCCAAAGGCTTAATAGCTGTGGTTTCTTCCGATGCAGATACCGTCTATATAACCTTATCTGCTCGGGGCATTAGGCCAGACGTGTTTATTATGGCCCGTTCCAGTGGTG
This sequence comes from Pseudomonadota bacterium, assembly GCA_030673265.1. Classification (GTDB taxonomy): domain Bacteria; phylum Desulfobacterota; class Desulfobulbia; order Desulfobulbales; family JAGXFP01; genus JAGXFP01. The sequence continues at coordinate 13,743 of DAOVJK010000038.1, forward strand.
AGGAAGGGGCTGAGACCAAGTTGATCAGGGCTGGGGCCAATAAGGTTCTGTCGCCATATTTTATCGGGGCGACCAGAATGGCCCAGCAGCTGGTGAGGCCGACGGTAATTGATTTCATCGACCTGGCCGTGCATGGTGGCGAATTGGGCTTGCGCCTGGAGGAGATGGTGGTTCAATCTCCCCAGCTGGCGGGTAAGTCTTTGATGGACTCCGGAATCAGGAAGGATCACGATCTGATCGTGGTGGCGATCAAGCGCGAGCATGGGGAAATGATGTTCAACCCCAATCCGGGTACCATCATCAATGTTTCTGACACTCTGGTGGTGCTGGGCGGTCAAGAGAATATCAAGGCGCTGGAAAGAGAGGTATAATGACAACGAAATTTTGTACGTTGTGGTCTCTGGGTGAAATACCTTGGTAATGTCCTGTCCATTGCCGGAGGTTTGTTTCTGCCAGAAGCCATGATTCAGAATAACCGGTTGTTTTGCCTTTTCGCCGGAGCCTCGCTGGTCCTCTTGCTTGATTCCTGTTTTAGGATTTCGCAAATGGTTGGTTTTTCTGGATTAAAAAAAATCGCCTAATTGCCCGACCATGCATTAATCACCCTCCGCCCGTCTGTCTTTAATCTTGTCTTCTAAATCAGGGTCAGCATTTCCCGAACTGCCTGATCAAGTCCCACAAAGATTGCCCTGGCCATAACAGCGTGGCCGATGCTTAATTCTTCGACGGTGCCGAGAGCAGCTACTCGTGGGGTGTTCAGGTAGTTAAGGCCGTGACCGGCATTGACCCTGAGGCCTGATTCGTAGGCTTCCTCGGCGGCACCAGCGATCAGTTCAAACTCCCGGTCTGTCTCTTCTTCGCTTATCGCATCGCTGTACCGCCCGGTATGGATCTCGACAAAGGTCGCGCCGACGTCTCTCGAAGCCTTGATCTGGCTGGTTTCCGGGTCGATAAACATCGAGACCGGGATGTTGGCCTCATTCATCCGTTTTAC
>DAOVJK010000350.1 GCA_030673265.1 Pseudomonadota bacterium
CGCGGCCGGTGAATACCGCCGCTTCAGCGAAGGGCTCGCCCGGGCCGAAAATGTGGAGAATCTGTTCTTTACCATCCATGGATAATTTGTAGATTTTGACTTGGCCCGAGACCAGAATGTAAAATCCGACCCCGTCATCACCTTCGGCGAAGATATTTTCGCCTTTCTTGAAAGTATGATCGGAGATAATCCTGGCCAGGTCGATTAGCTGTTGATCGGTCAAGCCATTAAACAGTTGGATATTTTTAAGTATTTCAGATGATTGCATTTGGGTGTCCCTTTGATGTTTATAGTGGTTAGATGGTGCAGAGGGCAATGGCGAAATCTTCATGGAAAAATGTGGGGATCAGGTGCTTCTCGCTTTTGACCCCCATTGTAAAAAGCCAGCAATGGTCGTTTGATCGTACTGTTGCCGTTAGTTGCATGGCGGTGAAGCCAGTCAGCGGATGACCACCCCGGGCCTTGCGCAGGGCCTCTTTTGCTGCCCATAACAGGGTCAGGCCGGTTGCCCGGTTATTACCCGGCAAATCGAGAGAAGCTATGATCTGTTCCTCGGTTTGGGTGCAGAACTTTTCTTTGACCCGGACGGTGGCCTCGGAAATTTTCTGGAGATCCAGACCGCAGTCTCTTGTGTTCACAGTCATGGCCAGGGCCAGACCATGGCTGTGGGAAATCGACAGGCTGGGTTGGTTGTTACCCACAGACTTGAAAAAAGGCCTGCCGTGTTTGTCGGCGCAGACCGACCATTCCCGCATTGCCGGCCCGGTTGGCTCCTGTCCTTCTGAGCGTAAAACAGCCTGTTTGGCCGCCAGTCTACCCCCCAGCCATTCAATTTGGCGTTTTTGATATTTAAACTGCCGGTAGAGTGCCAGTTCTTCAGGGGCAAGATATGCCGCCGGATCAAGCTCATCCGAGGTCAGCTGTCTCTGTAGTTCCTCAAGGTTGATCAAAACCAGCTCAGGTGATATCTTCAGATCCGGATTATTCCAGCAGAGATTATCGGGCACTGGCAACTGCAGCTTGTCGGCCTGAGACATAATGATGATAGATAGCCTTATCTGTTTATAATTATTGTGAAAAAACAATTCTACTGATTTTAAATCGCTTGAGTTTAGGCAAAAAAAGTTTAATATTAAAACCCGATGAGTTCAATTGATTCCGCAATAATTCTGATAATTTCTCTGCTCACCGCCCGCGGGGTGTGGACGGGGTTTGTCCAGCAGTTGTCATTTATCGTCGCTCTGGTTACGGCGTTTATTGTCGCCGGTCGCTTCTACTTCTATTTTTCCGGATTTTTAGGTGGTTTCATTGATACCCCGCAACTGGCGTTTCTGCTCACCTATCTGCTTTTGTTCTGCCTGGTTTATCTGGCGGTAATTTTCTCAGGGCTTGGTTTGAAGAAGTTTATGAAGGTTTCGATGCTGGGCGGTTTTGACCGATTTATGGGTGGAATGTTCGGGATGGGCAAGGGGATGTTCATTCTCATTCTGATCTTCATGGTCCTGGCCGGTTTGTTGTCTAATTCGGCCACTTTCCTGAGAAAGTCCTACTTTTATCCTGTCCTGAACGGTGGCTCTATAGTGGTCATGTCATTTATTAATGACCCGGATCTGCGTTCCAGTTTTAAGCCAAGGGAACCGGCTATTTCCTCAATATTTGCAGAGGATAGTAGCCTGTCGATAGCGCAGGCCCGGGCGGTAAATCCCAAATATCAACGGGCTTTGGATGATATCCGATACCAGCTGGCCAAAGAGGTTGGTGACCGGCCCAGAAGATAGCCGATGATGATTGCCTGATTGATCAGGGTGGTGCGGAAAATTCCCAGTTTTTGCCAGCGGCGGTTGGAGGTGATTACTGTATCCGGCAGTGTCTCAATGCGGCCCATTTTGCGCAATTTGCTGACCAAGGCAAAATCTTCCATGATCTCTATTTCCGGGAAGCCGCCGGTTTTGGTGAAATTTTCTCTGGTCATGAACAAGGCTTGGTCTCCGTAGGGCAGTTGGAGTAATTTTGCCCTGCAATTAGCCAAGGTTTCAATAAATTTTATTGCCACTCCGGCCATATTTATCGACAACGAGAAGGCGCCGGCCGCGACGGTGTCCTGGTTTAAACAGGCGTGGATCAGTTGAGTAAACCTGGCCGGCAACAAGGTGTCGGCATGGAGGAATAATAAGATTTCACAGGTTGCGGCTGCGGCGCCACTATTTTGCTGGTAGCTTCGCCCGGGCCGCGAGGTAATCACTCTGGCGCCTGCCGCTTCAGCAATATTGATGGTTGCATCGCTGCTGCCGCCGTCGACCACAATAATTTCCAGTCCGGCGATGTTCTGTAGCGGCCCAAGGGTGGCGCCCAGATTGTCTGCCTCATTCAGAGTTGGGATAATCACCGAAATGTTTGAGGTCTTCGGGGCGATCGACATCAGCCAGCTCCTTGAGTAGATAGAATTTAATGGCAAGTTTTTTGGCGGCGGTCATGGTCTCCGACAGGAGCAGCTTGCTGCCCCAGGAACGATTGCTGAAAAGTTCGGGACAGGGTCTGGC
>DAOVJK010000249.1 GCA_030673265.1 Pseudomonadota bacterium
AATCGGATTGAGCGCATACCCATGAATGGATTTTCCTCTTTTTCATGATGGTAGTAGGAAAGTACTTTGTCGCCACCAATGTCAAGGGTGCGAAAGGTGAGGGGTTTGTCGGGCATGCCGGCGGCCAGGCGTCGGTAGACAACAAACTGTTCCTCTTCGGAAGGGAAATCACTACGCACGAGAAAAGGCATCTCACTCCGATAAAGGCCGATCCCTTCAGCGTGGTAACGATTGGCCGTTTTGAGGTCGGAGAGCAAATTTATATTGCTATTGATAGATAAAGTCTGACCGTCCCTGGTTCTAGTGGTGGCTTCCAACTCTTGATCAAGTTTGGCTGATTCCTGTAACTCCCGCTGCTTTTCAGTGAAAATACCAAGCACGGAAGGTTCCGGATTGATGTAAATATTACCGCTGCCGGCATCAAGTAGAACCAGACTGTCGCTGGAAACATAAAGTAACCGAGGTTCATCGGCAATAACCAGCGGGATTTCCAAAGAACGAGCAAGCAGGGCAACATGCGAAGTGATACCACCGCTTACCAGGATAATTCCGACTATCTTTTCGTGACTGAGCTTAAGGATATCCGAAGGCAATAGTTGATCGGCAATAATCACCCTCCCTTTAAGATTACTTAAATCATCTTTTCCTCCCGGCAGGTTACGTAACATTCGGGTAGCCAGATCCCTGACATCATCAGCTTTTTCTCGAATATAGTGATCCTCAATTTTTGCAAAACGATCAATATAATAGCTTGCAGTTTCAACAATCGCTTGACCTGGAGCCATACCCAGGTCAATAGAATGCTCAATTTTCGTAATAAAACCTCGATCTTTGAGCATTAGAAGGTGGGCGCTGAAAATCAGTGAAGCGACATCGGAGAGCTGTTCTTCAACTTCGGCCTGAATGATTTTCAGCTGTTTTTCAGTGGTCGTAATCGAGGCCTGAAAATCATCTATGGAGAGCGCTTGGACCGGCATTGCGGCCAGGTATTCGTGCAGATCCTGATGGCGGCGCCATATAAAGGCAGCGCCTTTGACCAATCCTTCATTGGCACTGCGGCCACGTATAAATTTAAGATCACTGAAAATTTCAGGCCGGCTGGCGCTTTCACCTTCATCAGCTTGAGCCAGAAGCCCGGCATTTTCAATGATATTGGCCAACTGGGAAGCAATAGCCTGGGTAACAGTAGTTTCAGCATGGGAAAAAGGCTTCCCTTCTTCACGCTGCAACACCATAACCCCGATTTTAATGAGGCCGCGCAAGATCGGCACGGCCATGAATACCTCAAAATCCTCCTCATTGGTGCCGCCAAAAAATTTGTAACCGGTCTGGGTACTGGCTTTTTCCGTAACAATCGTCTTCTCCTCAAGCATGGCTCTGCCGGTCAGGCCCTCACCCAGCTTCATGTGAATCAATCGGGCCGTATCACCTTTAAGACCATGGGTTGCTTTTAAACGCAGTTCTTGTTGCTCCTGATCGTAAAGATAGATGGAGCAGACGGCCGTCCGCATATGTTCAGCCACCATATCTACCAGCTTGTCAAAAAAATTGTCGATACTGCGGCTGGCACTGAAAACCCAGTTAAGTTCTGAAAAATCGCATAACAGTTGCAGATGGTTCGGCTTTGCTGAAGTATTATTCATTTTTTAGATCTTCTCTCATTTTAAGTAAATATTCGGCTATGACGGGCCCAAATTGGCGCTATTAGGCGTAATTTGTTTTCAGCCTTTCAAGAACTGCCACCATTACCTGATTAATTTGCAAAAATCGACTCTCTTGCGCCAATATTTCTTTCTCATTTTGCACAAATTTTGATCCGTCCAATTCATTGCGACAATTTTCGACAAGAGCCTTTGCGGAATCTAAGGTTGTTTCTAAATGAAATTGAAGCCCAACAATTCGATTATCAACAATAAAACCTTGATTTTGACAGGCTTCACTAGATGCCAATAAAACACCAGGTACAGGAATATCAAAAGTTTCACCATGCCAATGAAACACTTCGATTCCTTGCGGAAATACACCTTGTAAAATAGTATTATTTACTTGCTCTGGAACATTTATTGGAAACCAACCGATTTCACGATCGCTGCTCTTGTAAACCTTTGCCCCCAATACTTCGGCAATCAATTGAGCACCTAAACAAATACCTAAGACAATTTTCTCCGATTCTATTGAGGACTTAATGAATGATTTCTCTTTGCTCATCCATGAATATTGCAATTCATCGCCAACCCCCATCGGTCCACCCATCACTATGAGCCAGTCGAAATCATGGAGCTTTGGGAAAGGTTGATCCAGGTACAAGTGAGTTGAACTTAACTGGTGCCCGTAACTGATAAAATAAGGCTCCATGCTACCAATTCCTTCAAATGGCACATGCTGCAAGTAATGAATGCGCATAGCTTTCCATTCTCCTCCGGTGCCTGAATTAAGAACGTTTCATCCTCTACGACCACGCCTTAACCGATACTTAAAAAATTGACAACATATAAAAAATCGACTATAGTGATCTGTCTTTTTCTCGGTGGCATACTTCAACCTTAATTTCATCCCTAACCCGGTCAAACCGAAACTAAAAAGCCACTTTTTTAGTTTCACCAAGACACGAAGATCACAAAGTTTGAAAAATGCCTTTCTTCGTGTCTTGGTGGTAAAAAATATTTCAACCTCTTTTAAGTTAAATTTCAGTGCCTAGATACTAAGGAGAACGCTAAATGTGTCGGCTAAGTGCCATAATTTCAGATAGTTACTTTTCCCCGATGGAAAATATCATGGCCCTGGAAACGATGAAAGAGGGTCATGACGGCTCCGGTCTCGGCCTGGTACTGCGTGATCTCGGCGGTGAGTTCCAGGGTTTGAAAGAGTTCCCCATCCTCTCCGGTATCTGCAGCAAAGAGGGCCTGCGGGTCATGGACGAGTACATGGTCAAACTCGGTTTCAAGACTAAACACCTCTGGAATCCACGCATCAAAAACTACAGCGGCAGTATGAAAGCCCGCGGCTTCTATTTTGCCCGGGCCTATGAGTACCCGGAGTGGGCCGAGGAGGCCAGCGAGGAGGTTCAGCATGAACTTCTCACCAAAACCCGCCTTGAGTTAAGAGAGATGGGGAAAGGAGATGATTCAATTATCATCTTCTCTTTCTGGCCCGACCTCATTACGTTAAAAGAGGTCGGCGATCCTCTTGATGTCGGACTCTTTTTCGGCCTCGATAAAAAACCCCTGCTCGCCAAGAACATCTTTGCCCAAGGCCGCCAGAACACCAACTACGCCATCAACCTCTACGCCTGCCACCCCTTCTTTATTGAGGGCTACACAACCATGACCAACGGCGAGAATACCGCCTTTGTCCCGATCCGTGAATTTCTCACCAGTCGCGGCTTTCCCGGTTATGTCGGCTATCGCAGTGACAGCGAGGTCTTTTGCCACATCCTCCACTACATGCGGAAAAAACTCAAATTCCCCTTAAAATATTACAAGGACGTTACGACCCCGCTTTTTGACCGGGAGATGGATGAGCGTCCGGATAAAGCCGCAATCGAGCTGATCAAACGGGTGCTCAGGCCGCTGACCATCGACGGTCCCAACTGCACTATCGGCACCGATACCGACGGCACCGTCTTCATGACCCAGGACGCCAAGAAACTGAGACCCGGAGTGATCGGCGGCGCGCCCGGAAAATATGCCCTGATGTCGGAGATCTGCGGGGTTGACACCGTGGTTCCCGAACGCGATCGCAGTAAAGATGTCTTTCCCATGAAATACGATATGGCCATGATCAGTAAGGATGCCAAGGAGATCAAGATATGGAATCAAAAACACGGCTCGATGTCAACGGTCAACTGACCTTAAAAGAGCTGCCTTATATAATCCGCTGGGAGTCGGACAAGTGCAATCGTTGCGGCCAGTGCACCTCGGCCTGTCCACAGAAGGCGATCGAACCGGCCGTCTTCGTCCATCGCCTGGTAAGCTCGGAAGGACCGATGCCCCTGCCCCAGACCGTGCGTCAGGTGGGACATGGCATCAAGCAGGTAACCGACATTGAGCGCTACTGTGTCGGCTGCGGCATCTGCTCGCAGGTCTGTCCCAATGAGGCTATCTTTCCTGAATACAATGAGGCCAACAAGTTTGCTTTTCACAAAAATCAGGGTGGCAGCCCCTACAAACGGGGTGGTCGACGCAACAGCACCGAGCTGTCAACCCTTGATAAGCTGAAATTTACCCGGATTTCGATGCTCACCGACCCGGCCCTCGATGCCGGCCGTCATGAATTTCATATCCGTACCCTTTTAGGGCGCAATCTGGCTCCCGAGGATATGCCGCTGATCATCAAGGATGATGACTTAGGTCTCGATGAAACGGTTTTTATTCCCCCGGTTCGCGAGATCTTTCCGATCCGCATCGGCGGCATGTCATTTGGCGCGCTTTCCCCCCATATGTGGGAAGGCCTGGCCATGGGAGTCGGCTATCTTAATGAAGTTGAAAAGATTCCGGTGGTCATGTGTACCGGCGAAGGCGGTATGCCGCCACGCCTTTTGAAATCGCGTTTCCTCAAATATTTCATCCTTCAGATCGCCTCGGGCTACTTTGGCTGGGATGAGATCATTCACGCCATCCCCGAGATGAAAGAAGACCCCGCCGCCATCGAGATCAAATACGGTCAGGGGGCCAAACCGGGTGATGGCGGCCTTTTGATGGCTTTCAAGGTTCTCGATCTGATCGCCAAGGTGCGCGGCGTCCCGACCAAGGTCGATCTCGCATCACCTCCGACCCATCAGACCAAATACTCGATCGAAG
>DAOVJK010000132.1 GCA_030673265.1 Pseudomonadota bacterium
CTGCCAATCTGGTGGGTTCAGGCAGGCGATAGGCAATGGCGCACTCCAAAACAACCTGTTCGGCAGTGGCCAGATCAATTTTATGACCCACACTGACAAAAACCGGTTTGACCTGATCCCGGGTGCGAAGCACAGTTCCCAGCACTTCGTTCTTGTCCAGTAACGAGGTTCTGGAACCTTTTTGGGGACCAGGCTCCTGATAGCAACCAATTAAACGGCTTTTGGCACAGCCTATTGCCGACATATCGGTAAGCACGCCGATATGGCTGGCAATCCCAAAACGGCGCGGATGGGCGATGCCCTGACCATCGCAGATTAATAGATCCGGCTGACAACGCAGTTTGCGCAGCGCCGCGATTAGAGCCGGCGCTTCACGAAAGGAAAGAAGACCGGGGATATAGGGGAAGCGCAGCTTGTAAAAGGCGGTATGCTGCTCGACAATTGCTTTTTCCCGTAAATCCCAGAGGACCACGCCACCAATGCAGTGTTCCTTGTCCTGGGAAAAGGCCGCATCCAACCCTGCCACCAGACGGATCTTCTGGCGGGGCCTCTCCTGCCGGACAGTTAAAGACAGCTTTTTCTGGATAGCTATGGCCTGCCGGGGCGTAAGTGACCAGTTATGGGGCGGACGGCGTATTTTCACAGGCTCTGCCACCATTCACATATCCGCGGACATTTATGACCAGTGAAGTCACGGGGACGATGGCAATTTCCCCCTGCTGCGGTCTGCGCCCGTAAAAGTTCTGCCTGCTCCTCTTATACGCATTTGCGCTGTTCCTTTTTCTTCTCACAGCTGATCAGAGCGACAATATCCTTCATCTGTTCGGCTAACAGATCGATCAGGTCATCTACCGCAACAATACCTTCCAGAGCCCCCTGTTTATTGACCACCACCACCCGCCGCACCCCCTTGTCGCGCATCAGTTTGATGGTCTCGGCAATTGCCTCCTCCTCACTGACCGTGATGAGCTCGTAGCTCATCACGTCACCCACCGTTACGGCATCAAAATCCACTTCCTTGGCGATAATTTCGATTACTATATCCCGGTCAGTAAGAATGCCGATCGGGAAAGAGGCGCCTTGCCGCTTCTCAGTTACAACCAGATCGCCGACATGATATTGGCGCATTAATTTTGCCGCTTCCAGGACCGTGGCATCCTGCTCAACAATGATCACTTCCCGGTTACACAACTCACCGACATTCATGGCATGCCCCTATTTTGGTTCTAAAAACAAAATTCCCCCTGAAGCAGCTTTCGCCAACCCGCTCAGGTCCGATCGTAGCCCAGATCGTCCGGCTCCACTTCATCCACAGATCCGGTCCAGTCTTCCGGTTGCTCGATAACTTCAAGGGACATTTCTTCCCACTCTTCCATGTCCAACTCATCTACTTCGCCGTCGAAATACTGGATTTCGATGATCCCTTCCTCGCCATCAAAATCGATGACCGTAAAACTCCGGTCCTTTATTGAATCCAGGTACCAATGGTCAATCCGGGGGGTAATTTCGTCACTAATCATGGCATTCTCCCCTAAAGCCTTTCCAGAAAATCATGCCATGGCGTCGCCACCATCGTCTCTGTTGCCGAGTGTCCATATGAGCGGATGATCATCGCCGCTTTCTGGACCTGCTCCAGATCATCCGATTCGACGATATCGATCACATCATAACGGCCCATGATGGCATAACTGTCCTTCCAGTGGATTCCGGGACATTCACTTTTAATTTTATCGGAAACTACTTTGGCAACCGGTTTCAGTTCTTTCGGATCGGTAATGGTGCGGGGAGAAAACCGGCTGAGAATAATGTAAGTCTGCATAATCTTACCTCCATAGTAATAATTGCGTTAACTGACCTTGCCGATCATTTCCACTAATGCCTGTGGGATACTCTGCCAGACAAATTTGCGGCTTTTCACTCCGCACAACTGGCCCGTATTGCAAGCGACCGAAACCAAATTTCCCCTGTCTCTGATTTTACGCTATAATTAAGGGCGAAAGGTTGTCAAATACAAATTGGAGAGACCCATTGCGAGGGGCAACCATAATATGAAAATATATCTGTTAACCCATGAACGCGAGCTGAAGAAACAAACCAACAGCGGCAGAATTGTCAAAGAATGCCTGGGCGGCAGGGCGGAAATAGTCGTCTGGAAGAGAACCGAACCAAATAAAGAGCTCATTGACCTCATCGATCACGACGAGATCGCCCTGCTCTACCCTGAGGTTAAGGATGGTCCTGAAAAATCCTGCCCTGACTTTGACAATTTTTTAATTCTCGATGCTACCTGGCAGGAAGCCAGAAAGATCTACAATAGAAGCCCGTATCTGCAGAAGGCGCCCAAGGTGAGTCTAAGCATTAATGAGCCCTCGCGGTATAAACTGCGACGCAACCAGATAGTCGCCGGCTTGAGCACAGCGGAATGTGCAATTGAATTATTAAGACAAAAAGACCAAACAAGCTTAGCTGACGGATTAAGCAGAAAATTCGACCGCTTTAATACAAAATAAAATGTAACCAATAGCTGCTAACATTATCACCTCAGAGTTACTCAGTTGCCGGGGCAAGATGTTTTTGGTGCTATCTGTCCATTAAAGCAGAGGGGGCATCGGTCAACCCCCGCCACGAGACGGCCCGCCTAGACCTTCTCCCAGCCGTCATTTTTGGCCGCGCGCCGGCAGGCGTCAGCGATCCGCACCGCGGCGAGTCCCTGGGCACCATCCACCGGATTCGGGCCCCGGCCACGCAAATGGTCGCGCCAGTCCTGCAGGAGAGGGACAATACCGGGCTGCAGCGGTTCCCGGTCCACATCCCGCACCGTCATGCCTTCCACCCGCTGCAGGATATCGTGCACCTGATCGCCCTGTAGCGTGCCCTGTTCCCCCACGAACTCATACCGCCCGCAGCGGGCCAAGCCCACCTTGCTGGCGTCCACCACACCCACCAGACCGCCCGTCATTTCCAGCTGGGCGGTGAACAGGTTTTCCACCTTGCTGTTGCGCCGGTTGAACATGGAAGCACGCACCCGTTCAACTTCACGGCCAGTGATAAAACGGAGGGCGTCAAAGAGATGCACGGCCGTGTGTAGAATGACGCCGCCGCCTGCCACCCGGGGGTCATCCATCCAGGCGGGCAGAGTTGGCTCCAGCCGCTGGCTGGCGCAGAAAGAAAAGAGCGGCCCGATCTGCGGCAATTCCCGGCGCAGACCCTGAATAACTCCATTATAACGCAGGGTCTGTCCGACGGTGAGCGGCAGGTCGGCCCGATCGAAGCATTCGACCAGCCCCTCGGCCGCCCTCCTGTCGACAGCCAGCGGTTTTTCCACCAACAGGGGCTTACCGGCCTCCACGCAGGCCAAACCTATAGCCCCGTTGAGGTCCGGCGTCGCCACGGCGATGACCGCTTCCACCTCAGGGGCTCGCACAAGGACTCGCCAGTCGGGAAAGAACCGCGTCCCCCAAGCAGCCGCCTGCTCCCTGCCGGATCCGTTCCGTCTGCTCACCGCTGCCAGGGAGAGCCCCTCCACGTCATTTAAAATATGATCGGCATATCGGGCGCCATGGCGGCCAATACCGATAATGCCCACGTTGACTTCACCTGTCATGACCACCTCTGTCTGTGCATGTCCGAGCACGAATCACATCTCAACCCGTGCCATAGGTTCCTGTTCAATCATCGGTGTCAACTTCGGCCACCTCTGCCACTTCCACTTCATGGGCAAGATATCTATCAAGATCAAAACCGAATAATTTGCTTTCAACCCAGGAGTCATTTACGAGATTGCCCTCCACCTTGTCATGGCTGGCAGCATCGGTGTAGTCAACAGTGCCCGTGATGCTTGCCGCTGTATTGGCCAGAGTAAAAAGATGATTCAGGCTATCCAGGTTACTGACCTTTCCTTCAAGTTTCACATAAATTGTCGCGGCAACAATTGCCGACTCACCGGAAACATCAATCCCGGCGGCCATGACCCTTGCCCGCAAACCATGGTCGGTGGCCAATTGCAGGAGCCCGTCAAGATCAGGTTGAGGATTATAGCGATATAGGGCCTGCCAATACTCAACCGTAAAGACCGCCCCCTTGCGGGTTGTTAACGTGAAGCTATCCGCGTCCGGATCAAGACCGGACACATAACCGGTAACGCTTTTCTGGTATCCAGCTGCCATTTTCCCATCAATATCATTATTATTCTGGGGCTCAACTTTGAGAGTCACGCGGCAGGCCGGCGAACCGAAATTCTCCACCTCAAAGTTTTTAAGATCAAAGTCCAGCGCAAAAGGATTGACCGTATCGGCAAGCACATTAATGGCGCCGTTAATTGAAATGGCGCAGGTTCCATCCGTGCAACCGAGTACGTTTGGCTGATTGGGGTTATCTTGCTCCTTGTATGACTCAAAAAAACATTCAGCGGCTGCCCCATCCTGGTCCATCAGCCCCACTGCCTGTGCAAATTCGATCCGGACCCGGTTATATGGTTGGACCGGGCATTCAGTCGTATCAAGCAGTTGCAATACTCCGGCAAGATTTGCAATATCCAGACTCTCCGGTTCGCTCAACAGGTCACAGGTGGTGCTTGTGCCGGTGTGGACAAGCTGCGCACTCTTTAAGGTCACCAGGACCTGCTTAAAATCACCCATATCATCAGTCAGATAAAATGGCACCGTACCGGTCGCACCATTCCCTCCATGATCGGAGCCCCCACCACAGGCATAATAAAAAAGCGGCAAAGACAAGACAGCTACGGTAAGAATGAGTTTTTTCATGATAACCCTCCTTGAGCACCATTTTTTTTATGGCCGCACTAGTGAGAATTACCCCCCCGCTAAAATAATTTATCGTACATCGCCACCGCGTGTCAAAAAAACATTGCGCGTTATTATTGTGCGGCAGGCCACTCCTTATCCCTGTTCCGCAACCATTAAAGGAACCCCGCGCTTGATTTAATCGGGCTCAGCTCAGCTTGCCCCCTTACATCTTTTGTTTTGATGGACTAAAATCCCCGGGATGAAACTTCTTATTTTTTTTATAATCACCGGGGCAGCGATCTGGGCCTTCAAGGTTTTTGCTGCGGCCCGCCGCCATCAGAAAAGACAGCTATTGTTGAGCGCCCCCTTTCCGCCGGAGTGGTCGGCAATCCTTAAAGATAATCTGCCCCCCTATCGTAAGTTCCCTCCCGTGTTACAGCAACAACTCCAGGACTATATTCGCATATTTATTGGCGAAAAATCTTTTGAAGGCTGCGGCGGCCTGAGCTTGACCGACGAGATCAAGGTCACCATTGCGGCCCAGGCCTGTATGCTTCTGCTTAATCGAAGCTGCGGCTGCTACCCGAAACTTTATTCCGTCCTGGTTTATCCAAGCACCTATGTGGTCGGTGCCCGGCCCAGTTTAGACATCCAGCCGTCTGGCACATCTGTGCGGCTTGGTGAATCATGGCACCATGGCGCGGTGGTTCTGGCCTGGGACAGTGTTAAGAAAGGGGCGGTAAATTTTCGGGACGGCCATAATGTGGCGATGCATGAATTTGCCCATCAACTTGATCAGGAGGATGGTCGCGCTGATGGGGCTCCCGTTCTGGAGACGCGGTCGGCCTACTCGGCCTGGTCCCAGGTTTTTTCAAAGGAATATGCGCGGCTCCGGCATAAAACAAGCAAAGGCCAGAAGAGCGTGATGGATAGGTACGGGGCCACCGATCCGGCCGAGTTTTTCGCGGTTGCCACCGAAACGTTTTTCGAAAAACCGGCCCAACTGCAGAATAAACATCCTGAACTTTATCATGAGCTGCAGGGCTTTTATAAAGTTAACCCGATTGACTGGGATAGATAAAACACTCGAAGTCGGTTGACAAAATCCACAACGGCAGGTCTTTGCAGTCGTTTAATAGGCAATCAAGATGAGCATAGATCTCCAGGCTTCACTCAAACATCATTTCGGTTTTGACCAATTTCGGCCCGGTCAGGAGCAGACAATCCGCCAGCTTTTAAGCGGGGACTCCTCCCTGGCAATATTCCCGACCGGTTCGGGCAAGTCCCTGTGCTACCAGATGAGCGCCTTGCATTTACCCCATTTGACCCTGGTGGTCTCCCCGCTGCTGGCCTTGATGAAAGATCAGCTGGAGTTTCTTGCCAAACAAGGCATAGCCGCGGCAAGCATCGATTCCACCCTGACGGCTGAGGAAAGCCAAGGGGTGATGGCCAAGGTGCGATCCGGCCAGATCAAAATTCTGATGGTGTCGGTGGAACGTTTTAAAAATGAACGGTTCCGGCTGTTTATCACCTCGGTGGCCGTGTCGCTGCTGGTAGTAGATGAAGCCCACTGTATTTCCGAGTGGGGCCATAACTTTCGCCCTGATTATCTGAAATTACCTGTTTATCGCCAGGAGTTGCAGATCCCTCTGGTGTTGCTGCTGACCGCCACAGCCACCGAAAAAGTAAAAACAGATATGGCCGCTAAATTTGCCATTGGTGAGCAACACATCGTCCAAACGGGGTTTTACCGGGCAAATCTGGATCTGGCCGTTCTGCCGGTGCCCTCCGCAGATAAAGACTCGCGGCTGCTGGAACTGCTCCAACAGCAAAGCGGCCCCGGCATTGTCTACGTGACTCTGCAAAAGAGCGCTGAGCAGGTCGCGGCGTTTCTCAGTAGGAATCAGATTAATGCCCAGGCTTATCATGCCGGCTTTGACAATGAAAAACGACAACAGGTCCAGGCTGATTTTATGGCGGGCACTATCCAGGTGGTGGTGGCAACCATTGCCTTTGGCATGGGCATTGATAAAGCTGATATCCGTTTTGTTATCCACTACGATCTACCCAAATCCATCGAAAGCTACAGTCAGGAAATCGGCCGGGCCGGGCGTGATGGACTCCCGGCAAACTGCACGATCCTGGCCAATCTGGACGGGCTTAATACCGTAGAGAATTTCGTCTTTGGTGACACGCCGGAGTTGAGTAGCATTGAATATGTATTAAATACCATTCGCGAGGAGTGCCAGAACGGTCAGTGGGAGTTGCAGCTGATCGGCCTGGCCAATGCCAGTAATATTCGGCAGCTGCCAATGAAAACCTTGTTGGTGCAACTGGAATTACTGGGCGTCTTGCAACCGATGTACTCCTATTTTGCCGAGTTTAGATATAAGTTTCTCCTGCCGCAGGCGGAGATTCTCGCCATGTTCGAGGGGGAGCGGCAGACCTTTCTGGCCGCTATTTTCGGCCACAGCCAATTTAAAAAAGTATGGGGTAGCCTGGATTTTGAGGCAATCTTGCAGGACTATTCGTGCGAGCGTAACAGGGTGGTGGCGGCACTGGACTACTTGCATCAAAAACAGCTGATAGAACTGGAAACCAAACGCATGACCGAGGTTTTCAGAGTCAAGCAAACCCCACTGGCCGATCCGAAGCTGGCCCAGCAGCTCCATCATTATTTTACTGAGAAGGAGCAAAAAGAGATTAAACGGATCGCAGCTCTGGTGCGTTTTTTTGAGCTGGACCGCTGCCTGAGCCATAACCTTTCACTCTATTTTGCTGATGAGCAGACTCCTGAGGCTTGCGGCCATTGCTCGGTTTGCCGCGGCCAGGTTGCCAAGCTGGAATACTCACAGGACCCGCAATGGCCAAACGATGCCAAGCTTGGCACTATTTTAACCGCATTGACTGAGCATCTGACGGCAAAAACTGATCAGCCCCTATCCCCGGAAAGCTGCTGCCGTTTTCTCGCTGGAATCCACGTCCCCTTATTCAGCCGTCATAAGGTCCGGCAACTCTCTGGTTTTGGCCTGTGTGGACATTTACGGTATGGGGAGATCCGCCAGAAAGTGCAACGCCTGCTGGCGGCATCTTAGCCCGCATATTTCACCAGTCGAGATGCCCGATTGCGAAACGCTCGATAGGCAAAGTATGATGTTTTCAGCAGGTAAGCGACCAGAGGGAGACTCCGATACTTTAGTATGCTGAAAGCCTTATACAGCAGATTCTGTACAATA
>DAOVJK010000055.1 GCA_030673265.1 Pseudomonadota bacterium
AAAAACCCAAGCACCTCGACAACGAGATCCCTGGAGGGAAAATCAATGGTGGAGGGGGGAGGATTTGAACCTCCGAAGGCTACGCCGACAGATTTACAGTCTGTTCCCTTTGACCACTCGGGAACCCCTCCACATAATCAATACCGGCATGCGCTTTAGCACATGCGATTAAAACACTAAAAGAATGAACACCAACCGCTAACTCATCCTGATTAAAAACAGTCTGGAGCTGGCGATGGGACTTGAACCCGCAACCTGCTGATTACAAATCAGCTGCTCTGCCAATTGAGCTACGCCAGCGCAACGAACCCGGCATACTAATAACATCACAATTAAACATCAACCATTTTTTTTAACCTGGAAAATGTTTAATTAAACAACCGAAAAGCCCCAATAGACTGCTAGCTATCGCCAACCTATCTTATTGATTTCGCAGGCTGGTGGCAGATATATTTACTCACCAACAGCTGGCTTCACAAAGCTGCTGTCCCGATATTTCTCAAAAGCCATTGCCACGGTGCGGTAGATCATGTGGGCAAACTTGGTATAGGGCATATAAAGGAAAAGCATAAACACCGAGACCAAATGAATAAAATACACAAAATAAGCAAAAGACGGTACACCAAGAAGTCTAATCAGTTCAGCGCCCAAACCGGAAATACCAACAGACATAATCAGGCCGATCAGGAACCAGTCATAAAAAGTAGCTTTGGCGCCCTGCTCATCTTCACTCTTGGAACGATTCGCCCAAAGGATGCCAATACCAACGATCAAGGCAATCGCGCCAATGTTGGCCAGCAGCTTAAAGGGGTCTGACAGCGGGATAGGACCGTGCAGGATGGCCCGCATCTCCTCGCTGACAAACAGGGAAACGATATCCTTACGGATTAACCCATAGTTGGTCACAACAAACAGGGCCACAAAGGACAACATTAGCGGCAGATGTCCCTTGACCCTATTCTGGTTTTCGCCACACTCATTAAAGCGTTTGTGCTGGACGGTCTCAACCACTACAGGCAATAAAAAATCGACAACGAATTGCTTGGCTGAAGGGCGAAAATCTGATTTAGCCTCTAACGAGGCACACATCTGATCCCACATCGCCTTGGCGCCCTTCAATGAGGCAAAAGCAGCAAAGAGGAAGGCAGGCACAAAAATAATATCGATGAAGAAAACATTCTTGGAGAGCCAATGAAAATCCCAATGACCAAAAAATTGACCGAAACCTACTTCTTTAAATGTCTCTACATCCGGAAGATGCATGCCACCGGAAACCATCCACAACAGACCGATTAACAGAACAGGAATAGCAATCAGAATCGGCAGATTCTTGCCACTACAGCAAAGCTTGGCCAATCCCTGGGGGAAACCGAAATGGGTGTAGACATAGGCGCGAATGGCACCCAAGACATCACCTGGCTTAGCACCACGGGGACAATACGCCGTACAATCACCGCACTGGTGACAAAGTAAAACGTCTGGATCGGCAGCAAGTTTTCCCTTAAGGCCCCACTGGGCCCAGATCATCTCTTTCCGGGGAAAAGGATTGCCTTCTGAAGAGAGCGGGCATACAACCGAACAGGTAGCACACTGGTAGCATTTCTTCATCGAATCGCCGCCTGCGCTCTTGAGGTACTTGATAAAATCTAAATCTGGTTCAACTCTTGTTACTTCAGACATCTTTGTTTCCTCCCCTGAGTTCCTACGTTTGAAGGAACCAGCCATTTTCAAAATTGCGGAAATTGGAAGTAAATACGAACCTGCTACGGTCTTGCGACCGCAGCAGGTGATTGACAACAATCATCCCTTGCGGGAATTAGAAACCCTTGAAGGGATTCGGTCCCATCTCGACGATCTCGTCGACAAATTCCTGAACCATGCCGGGAACCTTGTCGAAATCGGTAATGGCAACCTGCTTCATCGCACAACGTTCCGGCTCAAGACCGAGACTACCTAAAGTCTCACCGATATTAGCCATCCGTTGATCAGCTATCTCACTACCCTTAACAAAGTGGCACTGATAATCATCACCGTATTTGCAGCCCAACAGCATTACGCCGTCCATACCAGATGAAAGAGCATCCTTGATCCAGACCACGTTTACAGAACCGAGACAACGAACCGGAATAAATCGAACCAGATTACTGAGTCCCTTGCGCCGCATGGCTGCCATATCGATGGCCGGATAGGCATCGTTTTCGCAGACCAGCACCAGGAAGCGCAGCTTGTCTTCATCATCATCAGGTACTTCAATGGCTTTGATCATTGAACCGATCATGTCGACATTGTAGTCCTTGAAACCGATGATCCGCTCCGGACAAGCACCCATACAGGTACCACAACGACGGCAGCGAGTCGGGTTTGGTAAAGGAGTACCCTTCTCGTCATCATCAAGAGCACCGAAAGGACATTCTTCTGTACAACGTTTACACTGGGTACAACGTTGCATAAAGAACTCAGGATAAGAGCGATCACCTGAACGAGGATGAACGGCTACACCCCGGTCGGCAGACTCAATACACTGAATGGCTTTGAGTGCTGCACCGGTTGCATCATCAAGGGTCTCCTCCATGGTCATCGCCTTACGGACGCCACCACAGGTGTAAACACCGGTACGTCTGGTCTCATAAGGAAAGCAGATGAAATGGGAGTCGGCATAGCCGTCAAAGAGATCGAGATCCATGAAACCGGGACCCTGACGATAGGCCAGGTTGATGGAATTGTCATCACTGGTAGTCGGCTTCAGGCCGGCGGCCAGAACAACCATATCAACTTCGAGGCTGATATCTTCGTTCAACAGGGTGTCTTTGGCAGTAACAACCAAAGAACCGCCCTGATCCTCAACACCGGTAACAGCAGCCTTGGTAAGAAAGATACCGTCATTATTCTGCACAGACTTATAGAACATTTCCATATTACCGGGAGTGCGCATATGCTGGTAGAGGACGTAAGCCTTACCGTCAGCATTATCTTCCCGAACATAGCTGGCCTGTTTCAAAGCCACCATACTGGTAACAGAGTTACAGTACGGGAAATCCTTGTCATGCTCTTCACCGCCTGGACTCTGAATGAAAGCAACCTTGGCAGGAACTTTTCCTTCCTTGGCAAGTTTCTCAAACTGAGCGTTAGTAACAACCTTGTCATTACCAGGAATCAGGTGCTCGTACTCTGAAACATCGGCCGGGGTCCAACCTGTTGCCAAAACCACGCTGCCAAATTTCTCAGCTTCGGGGTTTACTTCTGTGTATATCTTCAGACCGGCATTAGGGTCTTCCATTTCGCCTTTGTCTATCTTGTCCTGATCATCAACAGCAACCTTGGCCGGAGCATCCCACTCGCTCTTGGTATCAGCAGCCTTGCAGGTTACCGCAAAGTCACCTGGAGCTCCACCAATCCTGGCCACTTCAGTAGCGGTCTTGATGGTAATATTGCTTTCCGAGGTCACAGCATTAACCATCTCGGCAATGGAATTATCTTCCAGATCAGCCCAGGGAGCGCTGGTCGGGAACTGCTTGCGCCAGCCAAGAGCCTTGCCACCAAGAACATCGGCCTTTTCAATCAGAGTAACTTCATAACCGGCCTTGGCAGCTTCAAGTGCAGAAGTCAGACCTGCAACACCACCACCCATAACCAGGATTCTTTTGTTAATGACTTCCAGCTGATAGGGCTCGGGCAATTCACTCTTCTGAGCCTGGGTGCAACCCATTCTCATATAATCAGAGCCAAGTTCCTGGGTGTATTCAGCATCGGCCTCTTCGGGCTGACACCAAACCACCTGCTCACGCAGATTGGCCCGAATGGTAATCTTGTCATCACCAAAATCAAAGGCATCCTGCATAACCCGAGGAGAACAAGCACCAATAACAACGGTATTAACCCCATCATTATTGATATCATTCTCAATCATCTCACGACCGGCGGCACCACAGAGTGCCTCATGGCTCTTGCACTCCATGCTCATTTCACCAGTAACAACACCGGTAAGCGCCTCAATATCGAGGCCATCACCGATCCCACATCCTGTGCATATATACGCACTATATTTTTTATCCATTATCGTCATCTCCTACCGGGAAGCCTGAATAGCTTTCAGGGCTGCAGCTGTTGAGTTCTGGGTAGTGGTTACCACGTCAGCCGGCTTCTTAGCACATCCGGCAGACAACATGGCTTTATCAGCATCCGAGACAATGAAACCATTGCCATCGACCTGTGCCCCAACCTGAGCGGCAGCAGCCTGACCAGCAGGCTCCATACCGGTAGCCAGAATCGCCAGATCGACCTTGGTCTGGATCTTCTCGCCGGTAACGGCATTTTCTGCAACCACGGTAACGCCGCCATCATCCTCAGGGATAATGTCGGCAACCTTGCCTTTGACGAAGGTGACGTTCTCGTCATCCATCAATTTCTCACGGAACTTCTCATACTTACCGGGAGTCCTGAGATCAATGTAAAAAACCGTCACTTTGGCTTCAGGGTAACGCTCGCGAATATAAGTGATCTGTTTGAGACTGGCCATACAGCAGATGTATGAACAGTACTCCAGATGGTTTTCATCCCGCGAACCGGCACATTGAACAAAGGCAAAACTCTCAGGCTCCTTATTGTCACCAGGACGAAGGATCTGACCGTCAGTCGGACCACCCGGGGCGGCCAATCGCTCCATCATCATATTGGTGATAATGGCATCGCTGGCACCAAACTTGAGGTTATCCATTTTGGTAGCATCGTACGGAGCCCATCCAGTGGACCAAACGATTGAGGCAACATCAACGGTAATAGTGTTAGCTGCCATGTCCAACTCAATCGCCTCGTACTTACAGGCCTCGACACATTTACCACAACTGTCACAGGCATCAGCATCGATCACATACTTCATTGGAAAAGCCATATCATGGGCTTTATAAATCGCCTTGGTCTTATCCATGCCGAAGTTGAAATCGTTATCACGTTCCTGAGGGCAGACATCTACACAGGCATTACAGGCCGTGCAGTTGTTATTGACCTTACGGGGACGGCTTTCCAAGGTAACCTGATAATTGCCGGCTGAACCGTCTACACTCTTGACCTCGGTCATCGTGTAAACCCGGATTTTCCGATTGTTTTTGATCCGCTTGAAATTGATCTCCAACCCACAGGAAGGGGGACAGAGCTTGGGGAAGTACTGATTGAGTTGAGCAACCCGACCACCCAAGTAGGGATTTTTCTCGATCAGGAAAACGTCCTTACCGACTTCAGCGGCTTCCAGTGCGGCTGTCAAGCCACTGATACCGCCACCCACGACCAGAACTCCACCTGCACCAGGTGCACTGCGTTCGTCTGTCATGCCTAGCCTCCATTAGCAAAAAATTAATTATTAAAAAAATACTGGTTTGTTTAGCTCAATCGGCCTTGCAACCGACTCAGCTAAACAAACCAAAACCAACCCCGTTTTTACAGAAAAATCTCCAGGCACCCCAAATAACGGATGCCTGGAGATTCTTTAGGTCAAGATACTAATCCGATGGATCGGTAATTAGACCCAGGGGTCAGTCTCGACGATATTGATGCATTCAACTTTCTCACACTTCCATTCCTGGTTTTTAGGATCGAAAGTGGAGTTGACGAAGCACTTCCAGTTCTCGTCATCAACGGTCGGGAAATCTGACCGGTAGTAGAAACCTGGATAGCGGCTCTCTTTACGGAATTCGATGTGACGGATATGGGTCTCAACACACCAGATACGGTGATAGTTTTCCCAAGCGCGCATCAACTCGTGCAGATCGCCAGCAGCCATCTTGGCCGCATCTTCGCGCAACATCTCAAGAAGATCCAGACAGATGTTCAGCAGTTTACCGGAAGTCATGTAGTAAGTAGCTACACCACCACCATACTCATCGGTGGCCTTCATCAGGCGCATCATGATACCGGCAGGCTTGCAGTAGTTAGGATTGACATCAGAAGAGGTAGAAGCTCCGACATGCTCATGGTAAAGTTTAACCGGTGCGTAAATCTCGTCAGCAAGTTCCTGAGCGGTCTGAGACAACTCAGGTTTGAAGTCTGCGTGGTCGCGGCAGTAACGTACCATCATCTTGGCAACGATCCGACCTTCAGCATGGGAACCGGAAGAGAACTTATGACCGGAAGCACCAACACCATCACCAGCAGTGAACAGACCGTCAACGGTAGTCATCCGGTTGTAGCCCCATTTGTACTGATGGCTACGGCTCTTGCCTTCAACATTCGGGACCCAGTCTTCTTCAGGACCTGAAGTCCAGATACCACAACAACCGGAGTGGCTGCCGAGCATGTAGGGTTCGGTCGGCATAATCTCGGAACCAACTTTTTCCGGCTCGATGTTCGCACCAGCCCAGAGGCCGGCCTGGCCAACGGACATGTCAAGGAAATCTTCCCAAGCTTCAGACTCAAGATGCTTCCAGAATTTCTTAACTTCCTTCTCGTCCATGCCTTCAGCTCTCTTGGCATCAACAAAAGCGTTCAAAGCAACGTCGGTAGCCATGTAGATCGGGCCACGACCTTCTTTGAGCTCGTTGATCATCAAGTGATTACGCAGACAGGTCGGGGTAACCGGAGAAGCGCCATAAGGCATGAATTTCTCAAGCTCTTCCTTAACAGCGTCAGTGTTGGCATAGAACTCACCAAGACCGTTCTGTACTTTGGCCTTGAACAGCAAGAACCAAGCGCCAACCGGGCCGTAACCGTCTTTAAAACGGGCAGGGGTGAAACGATTTTCCATCATGGTCAGGGTAGCACCAACCTGGGCACACATGGTGTAGGTGGAACCAGCATTCCATACTGGATACCAGGCCCGACCTTTACCCTCACCGGTAGACCGGGGACGGAAGATGTTAACCGCGCCGCCACAGGCACAGAGCATGGTCTTGCAACGGAAAACATGAACTTTGTTTTCACGGGTAGAGAAACCAACCGCACCGGCAATCTGGTTCTCAACGTTTTTGTCGAGGAGCAGTTTAACGATGAAGATTCTCTCCAGGCAGTTCTCTTCGCCGAGAGCAGCTTTAG
The DNA here is from genome assembly GCA_030673265.1 of Pseudomonadota bacterium. Lineage (GTDB taxonomy): Bacteria > Desulfobacterota > Desulfobulbia > Desulfobulbales > JAGXFP01 > JAGXFP01. The sequence continues at coordinate 7,021 of DAOVJK010000055.1, forward strand.
CAGGCTCAGCAACGATGCACTTGTAAGACTCACCGTTGATCATGATCTGCCATTTACCGGTACGAACCGGGGTGCCGCCTTCGCGCAGGGTCTTAGCCGGCTTGGCGCCGTCAAGGTTATTACCATCCGCATCTTTCTTCCAGATCGGCAGGCCCCACTCTTCAAAGAGTTTAACGGACTCGTCAACGTGACGGCCGAGGTCATAGATAAGATCTTCACGAACAACGCCCATCAGGTCATTACGAACCATCTTGACGTAATTTTCGATCTTGTTCTCACCGATGTAGGTGTTAATTGCAGACAGGCCCTGGGCAACAGCGCCGGAACGCTCCATGGAAGCTTTGTCTACCAGGGTGATCTTCAGATCGGCCGGGGCCCATTTCATGATCTCAAAAGCGGTTCCACATGCGGCCATACCACCACCGATGATCAGAACATCAACGTCATGCTCAACGATCTCGGGATTGGTTACGGCGGGCAGCTCGCCCAGTGGCTTATTTGGTAATGCCATAGTAAATCTCCTTATTATGGTATTAAAAATTAATTAACGATTCAATTCGACCAATACTAAGCCACCATTGTCGGCTTAGGCAGTTCACCTTCGAGGAGAAGATTCTCGTCATCGAGGTTCTCACCTTTACCATCAAGATAAGCATTAGCAGCACCCTCAGCGGTGGTTCTGATCGGGAACTTGAAACGCTTCATGTTGCCGTTACGGAACTTAACGGTCCACATGATGGAATCGGAACTCCGCATCGGATGAACCTGGCCACCCATGGGTACGAAGTCATTGTATCCACGGACGAAAATTGCGCCCTGCGGACAAATCTTTACGCAAGAATAGCACTCCCAGCATGCATCAGGCTCTTGATTATAAGCCTTCATCTCCTCAACATTCAAGACCATCAGGTCATTGGGGCAGATGTACATGCAGGCAGTTTTGTCGCCACCTTTGCAGCCATCACATTTGGAAGGATCTACATAGCTCGGCATTAACATACCTCCTAACTAAATTGATTTTTCAGATTTCGCAAATCACGAAATCCACTATAAACTTCACATCTGAAAGCAAACAACAAACTCTACGCAAGCGCCTAAAAACAGCCAGTTAGACACTTAAAACTTTAACCTGCCGACCGTAAACCTAATTACGAAAGCAACAATCAGCAACAAATTTTAGATTCTAAAATAGCGCCACAACCATTAGCAAAAAAAGAATGAAGGACCACTCATTTTTTGGGCAAAATGTTTTATAATTTTTCACATATTAAAAGTCAAGCAAAAAACTCCACCACAAATCATCGAAAAGCCATCACCAATTCATCTCCTTTCCTACGACAGCTACCACGTTGTTCCCAGAGTACCACCAAAGTCTTTTCGCCATTAATTTGACCACCGGGCTGCCTTCATCACAATTGAATTTGACACCCGGCCTAGGCGTGATTAAAGTGTCGCCATCTTAAAAAGATGGTTCGGATTGGTACTTATAATTCACCCCAAACTCCACAAGATCTTAAACATATAAGGGATATAAACCCATGAGCGATGCTAAAACCAACGACATCAACACCAACAAATCACTGTTCGGCACCGATAACAACCCAAGCAACATTGTCCCGAGTAAGCTTTCACTGGACAGCAAAATAAAATTCCGCTGCCACCCGAAGGTATCCTGCTTCACCGCCTGCTGCGGCAACATCAACATCATCTTGACCCCTTTCGATATTCTGCGGATCCGCAAAGAACTCAACCTGCCGGCGGATGAGTTCCTGCTTCGTTTTACCACCCCCGTCTTCCTTGAGAAGACCGATATGCCGGGCGTAAAACTACATCTTGACGAGAATGGCCGCTGTCCTTTTGTTACAGAAAAGGGTTGCACCATCTATCAGCATCGCCCCACGACCTGCCGTTATTACCCAGTCGGCATGTCTTTCTTTCATGGCGCCGGCGAGGAAGGCGCAACAGCAGAAGAATTCTACTTTCTGGTCCAGGAGGAGCACTGCAAGGGCCATAACGAGGACCAGGTCATGACCATCCGGGATTGGCGTAAGGACCAGGGCATTGACGAGAGCGATGCAATGAACCGTGAATGGATGGAACTGGTAATGCGCCGCAAGTCTTTCGGCCAGCAAGCGACCTTAAGTGAATCGGCCCAGAAAATATTCTTCATGGCCAGCACCGACCTGGACAAATTCCGCAATTTTGTTATGAGCGACTCATTCAAAGACACCTACGAGCTCGATCAGACCGATATGGCCGAATTAGAAAAAGACGATGTGGCCCTGATGAAATTCTCGTTCAAATATCTAGCCTCCTCCCTGTTCGGCACCCAGGATCTGAAGATCAAAGAAGATAAGATTAAGGAACGATCAGCAAAGATGAATATGACCAGAGACGAGGCCGAGCAAAGGGCAGAAAAAGTTTACGAAGAACTGGTTAAAGACAAGGAGGCTTTGCTGGCCGAAAAGAAAGCCAATTAACCAAGGGTTATCCTGAATGTCGTTCCCACCCCAAGGATACTTTCAACTTCGATCTGTCCCTGGTGACTTTCGATAATGTTTTTAACTATAGCCAAACCAAGGCCGGTGCCCCTGGTTTTGTCCGTATAAAAAGGTTTAAAAATCTGGCCCTGGCTATCCTCAGTGATACCGGGGCCGGAATCACTGATCTCGACAATAACACCACCCGGCCTATCTTTGCTGCTTGCAACCTTAACGCCAAGAGAACCGCCTTCCGGCATCGATTGAATCGCGTTCATCAATATATTGAGGAGCGCCCGATAAAAAAGTTCGCGGTCAGCCAACACCACCGCCAACCCCTCCTCGATCTCCAATCGGCCGGAAATCCCTCTCTTTTCCATCTCCGCTTCAACAAAACCAAACGCATCCCCGACAACGTCACCGATCGGTACCGGCTGCAGATTAATCTGGCGCGGTCGGGAAAAATCCAGAAATTCGCGAACAATTCCATCCAGCCTGAGGGTCTCATCAATAATAACAGTCGTAAGTTCTTCATTGGCGGTAGAATCCGAGCCGACTCGTTTGCGAAGCATCTCAGCGGTGCTGTGGATTATCCCCAGCGGGTTTTTGATCTCATGGGAGACGGAAGCAACCATTTTACCAAGACTGGCCAAATGTTCGCTGCGATTCAACCTGTCCTCCAGAATCTGCCGTTCTCTGGCCCGGGCCTCAATTATCCGATCAGCCCGCGCCACAATAAGCCGCAGAATCACAAAAAGGACAAACATAAAGAGAAAGGCAATACCACCGATCATCCCCTGCAGTTTAATGGTAACCAGATAATCTTCCGACATATCCTGGATGATTTCAATTACCCCGATAATTTTTGAGGGGGTTTTCTCCGATCGCAGCGGGATATAGGATATTAAACGGTATGAAGGCAAATCAGCCCCCGGCAACAGATTCATAATAGAACCGCTCACCTCAAGGCGGGAAGAACTGCGGCCCTTTTTAGCGCTAAAAAACTCCTCACCACCCTCTCCATGCTGACCAACCCGTTCGCTGACCGTACTGTAAACGACTAAATCTTCCTGTTGGTCGAAAATACTTAACGAGTCAACCTTCATCCCGTGGGTTATATTTCGAATAATAACGTCAAGACGCTTCTGTTGGCCGGGATGGCTGGGAATAATACTGCCGTAACGAAGATAGGACGGCTTTATAAAACGTTCAAACAACTGTTGATTGACGTTCCTGGCAAAAACCAGGGCATACTCTTCACTGCGCCTGAGCATTACCCCATTGGCATGATTGGAGACAAGGATCGCAAAAATCGGGGTGAAAAACAGAAAGACCAGAAGGGTTGTAAACGAAAAGAATTTAACCAGTGCAAAAGGCTTGGTTGAAATTGTCGATGGCGATTCTTCCTTCTTCATTACTCAACTTTCCTGATTGTATAATATTGATACAGTGGTTTCATCCAGCTTGTCATCACTTCCTCTTGGCTTCCTATAGAAGCCAGAGGTAAGCATTAAACAATCAGAATAAACGATTCTCTCTCTTTTCTTCGTGATGCTCGCAGAGAAACGAAGACTTCGGGTTCGCTTCTCTGCATAAGCGCTCCTGTTATAATTTCAAAAAGAGTGGGTCATATATTATTGTTAAAACAATCTCGTCGTTAATACGATGAAAAGATAACTCCGAAAGTTTCGTCCATTATTTTCCCTAGAGGCAGACTCCACACCGTCTGCATGTGGAAATTTCACAGGGCCCGGTCGAACGTCCGGCCAAGGCCCTTTGGTATTCAGCCCATAGATAATCCCGTTTGATCCCGTGGTCAATCACCTCCCACGGAAACAATTCCTGCCGATCTCTGGACCTTGTCACGTAATGCTCTGGTTGCAACCCTCTTTTACGCAGAATCTGCGGCCAGTTTCCACCTCTCTTGGCATAATCAATTATGGCCGGAGCCAAGCGCCGATCACCTCGGGCCAGAATCGCCTGCATCATGGCATTGTCCGGCTTTTCGCCCATGATCTTCAAATTTGCGACCCGACTCAAACCCTGGCGCAGATATTTGAATTTTTTCTTTAAAAGGCCGACCTCGTTGAAAGGATAATACTGAAAAGGGGTCCACGCCTTGGGGACAAAAGGGTTAATACTGAGAGTGAGGGTACTGAGCCGGCCACGAGCCCGACCGGGCACGTTCATTATCTCCCGGACCTCACCGACCAGCGCGACCATTTCATCCAGATCATCTTCTGTTTCAGTGGGCAGCCCGATCATAAAATAGAGTTTCAAATTGACGATCCCGGCTTTGACCAACTTTTCCGCGCCCTGCAGAACATCTTCCCGACTGATCCCCTTATTAATCACCCTACGCAATCGTTCTGAACCTCCGTCCGGGGCAATGGCCACCGTCTTCAGACCACTTTTCGCCAAAAGATCCAGCAAAGAATCCCCGATCACATCCGCCCGCAATGAAGAAAAAGAGAGCTGACAACCATCCATCAGTAAACGTTCAGCAACCTCTTGAAGCTCAGCAGAGCGAACCATTTCCATCCCCAACAGGCCAATCCGCTCAACACCGTCGGGACGTTCTTCAACCGCCGCCAGAATAGCAGAGCCCGACCACAAACGCGGTGGTCGATAAACGAAACCGGCCGCGCAGAACCGACACCCCTTACTGCAACCCCTACCAAGTTCGACCATATATAGATCGGAAAATTCTGCTGCCGGTGAAAGTACGCTGGAATGGGCTGCTATTGTCGGCGGGTCAATCCCGAGCCGTTTGACCCGGGCTGGGATCCCCGGCTCAACTTCTATATTATTGAGGATCAGATCAGCCCCGTAATGATAATGATAAAATTGCGGGACATAACAGCCGGGCAACTCCGTGGCCATCCCTCGCAGCAACTCGCGCCGCCGACCAGACTGCCCCTTTTCAAGCAACCTTTCAAGAATCCCCGGCAACACCGGCTCCGCCTCGCCGATCACTAACATATCAACGAATGGCGCCACCGTCTCCGGGTTGATAAAACAACAAACTCCTCCACCGATAATCAACGGTGTCCCCGGCCCGATCCCCTCATCCTGACGATCTTCAGCCAGGGGCGCAAGTCCGGCCGCAATCAGCATCCGCACCAGACTGGGAATATCCTGCTCAAAACTTACCGAACATAGAATCACCGGAAAATCGGATAGGGGGCGGGAAGACTCAACGGACAGCGGGATACCATCTTTATCCGGCAGAAAGATTCTTTCACAAACCAGATCAGGATGTTGATTAACCAGCTCATAAACCAGCTGCAGCCCCAGATTAGACATCCCCACCCCATAGGTATTGGGGAAGACAAGACCCACTGGTAACCGCCCCTTCCAATTCTTCTTCCAGGCGCCTCTTTCACTGGAAAAATTATTGCTGGCGGTCGGCCGACGATGGCGCATTACGGCATTGTCTTTAAGGGATTAAAAAAGATGGGCAAGAGGAAATATCTGGTGGCAAAACGACTGGTGGGAATAAAGCCTGAGGTTTCGTCAAAAGCACCCAAACGGCTAAATAGGGAGCAAACAGACCGAAACCTCAGAAAATTCTTTACGATCCACTGGAGATAAGCAAAGGCTTCGAAGGCCCTTGGAGTCCGGATCGCAACCGGCGTGAGACTCCGGGGATTAAAGGGGTGTTGTGAGTAAGGCCAGCCATCCAGAATGTTGACCAAGCAGAT
>DAOVJK010000179.1 GCA_030673265.1 Pseudomonadota bacterium
ACTTACATCCTTGCGGCCAGCGCTTAAGGTTTTACCTGGTATCAAAAATAAAAAGCCACCACAGGAGCCACCAAAAGCAAAAAAGGGATTAACCATTTCTGGCTAATCCCTTGCTATAACTGGCGGGGCCGACGAGACTCGAACTCGCGACCTCCGGCGTGACAGGCCGGCATTCTAACCAACTGAACTACGACCCCGCATAAAGATCGTTTGGTGGGCGGTACAGGGTTCGAACCTGTGACCCTCGGCTTGTAAGGCCGATGCTCTCCCAGCTGAGCTAACCGCCCCGATTAGGAACGAGTTTTTTAACAACTAAGCCCTAGATAGTCAACAGAAATCATCTTACAAAAGCAAATATTTTAAACACTCTCAATGCCGAACATTATTAGCGTCATCCACCATGTCAGCAGAGAAGGAACTAACCGGCGGCAGGTCCTTGAAAAGCCTATCTCCTTCCGGCATGACCAAGGCCTTTTCGAAAACTTCATCAACATTGCCAACCAAAATAACCTCAAGGCTCTTGACGATTCGTACCGGTACCTCACTCAATTCCCGTTCGTTCTCCCGGGGGATAAGAACCGTTTTAATATTACCGCGCTTGGCAGCCAGCAATTTCTCAGTGAGACCGCCAATCGGCAAGACCCGGCCGCGCAGGGTAATTTCCCCGGTCATCGCCAGGTCATTGCGAATCGGCAACTGCATAAGGGCCGAGATCATCGAGGTGGCCATGGTGATCCCTGCCGACGGTCCGTCTTTGGGAATCGCTCCTTCGGGCACATGAATGTGGATATCCAGTTTCTGGTAAAACTCCGGGGCAAGACCGAGACAAAGCGAACGCGAGCGAATATAGCTCAAAGCTGCCTGAGCCGACTCCTGCATGACCTCGCCAAGTTTGCCGGTGATCGTCAACCGTCCCTTGCCAGGCATCAGCACCGTTTCTATCTGCAACATCTCACCACCAACCTGGGTCCAGGCCAAACCGGTCGCCATCCCGATCTCAGCGGCTTTTTCCGCCAGACCGAAACGATATCCGGCAACTCCGAGATAACGGGCCACCGCTTTGGGGGTCAATCGATACTTCCGATCAGAATCTTTCTTGAGCCTTTCACGGGCTATCTTCCGGCAGACCGAGGCAACAGTCCGCTCCAGATTCCGAACCCCGGCCTCACGGGTATAATGCCGGATAATCTCCAGCACCCCGCCATCATTGAAGACGATATCGTTTTCGGCAAAGCCGTTGGCCTCAAGCTGCTTGGGCACCAGATAATCCTGAGCGATCCGCAGCTTGTCTTCTTCCGTGTAGCCATTCAGCTTGATAATTTCCATTCGGTCCTGAAGCGGCGCCGGAATGGACGGCAGATTATTGGCCGTGGTAATAAAAAAGACATCGGAGAGATCATAGTCCAGATCGAGATAATGATCGTTAAAGGCATTATTCTGCTCGGGATCAAGAACCTCAAGCAGAGCTGAGGCGGGATCCCCGCGGAAATCCATGGACATCTTGTCAATCTCGTCCAGACAGAAGACCGGGTTGTTAACCTTGACCTTCTGCAGCGACTGGATGATCTTACCAGGCATGGCCCCGATATAGGTGCGCCGGTGCCCACGAATCTCGGCCTCATCGCGAACACCGCCAAGGGATAGCCGAACAAACTCACGCCCCATAGCCCGGGCCACCGATTTGCACAGCGAAGTCTTACCAACCCCGGGGGAACCAACCAGGCAGAGGATCGGCCCTTTAAGCTTTTTAACCTGAGCCTGGACCGCCAGATATTCGAGAATCCTTTCCTTGGGCTTCATCAGACCGAAATGGTCCGCGTCGAGGATTTCCTCGGCCTTATTGATATCGATAGAACTATCGGAAAGCTCAAGCCACGGCAGACTGATAATATAATCGATGTAATTACGAGAAACGGTAGCCTCGGCCGACATCGGCTGCATCATCTTTAACTTCTTGAACTCCTTCTCGACCTTGGTCCTGGCCTCTTCCGGAAGCCCCTTATCCTTAATGGCCTGTTCCAGCTCGGCCAGATCGGCAGCCGGATCATCCTGCTGTCCAGACTCCTGTTGCAGAGCCTTGATTTGCTCCGCGACGTAATAGTCCTTCTGGGTCTTATCCATCTTCCTTTTGACCCGCCCCCGGATTCGACCCTCTATAGAGGCAACCTCAATCTCCCGATAAATCTTGTCCAGCAGCACCTCAAGGCGATCCTGAATTTTTACGGCCTCAAGGATCTGTTGCTTTTCGTCGGTCTTAAGCGGCAGGTGCGAGGCAAGGACATCGGCATATTTGGCTGCCGTCTCGATCTTGGCCACTGCATTCATCACTTCCTGGGGAATCTTTTTCTTAACCTTGCCATATTCTTTGAAGGCCGCTTGAATTTCCCGCAGATAGGCAACTGTTTCGGCCTGGGTTAAGTCCTCAGCCGGAAACTCCTCAAGCTGAACCTCCAGATAATCTTTATTGGGCAGAAAATCGACCACCCGGCCCCGACGCTTACCTTCGACCAGGGCCTTGATTGTCCCATCAGGCAAACGCAGCAACTGCAGGACTTTGGCGATGGTGCCCAGATGGTAGATGCCATCCTCGGTCGGCTCGTCCTCAGAGGCGTCCTTCTGGGTGATCAGAAATATCTCGGTCCGCTCCTCCATCGCCTTTTCCAAGGCCTTGATGGATTTTTCCCGCCCCACAATCAGAGGCGCAACCATATGGGGGAAAACAACGATATCGCGCAGGGACATCATCGGATATATTTTCAAGGGATTAGATTCGGCCATGATGCAAAACACCTTATGAAGGTTATTAAGACAACTACCTTACGTCAGGCAATCTGAGCGAAGAACAGTACGAACAGACTCCGGATGAGAGTACTACTGGACAGTTATTTTTTACAAAATGGTTATGATAGGAGGCAACAGCAAGACAATCAGGCGCTTTTCTTTTTCTCGCTCTCGTAAAGAACAACCGGATAATCACTATTCAGGATAACCTGTTCGCTGATAACGCATTCTTTAACACCTTCCTTGGACGGCAGCTCATACATTACATCGAGCATAGCCTCTTCAAGAACCGAGCGCAGCCCCCTGGCCCCTGATTTCCTTTTCAAAGCCTCGCGAGCGATGGCTGAGAGGGCACCTTCGGTGAACCGGAGTCGGATATTATCATAGGCGAAAAGACGCTCATACTGTTTGATCAGCGCATTCTTCGGCTCCCGCAGCACCCTGACCAGATCATCCTCAACCAATTCTTCCATGGTCGCAATAACCGGTAGCCGCCCGACCAGTTCGGGAATAAGGCCGAAACGCAACAGATCTTCGGGCCGGACCATAGCGAGAAGCTCACCCATCTTCTTCACTTCCTGGCTGACTACTTTGGCGCCGAAACCGATGGATTTGGTGCCGGTTCGCCTCTTGACCACCTCTTCAAGGCCGACGAAAGCCCCACCGCAGATAAAAAGAATGTTGGTGGTATCCAGTTTAATATATTCCTGCTGGGGATGCTTACGCCCACCCTTGGGTGGCACGCTGGCAACGGTACCTTCAATAATCTTCAGCAAAGCCTGCTGGACCCCCTCACCGGATACATCGCGAGTGATGGAGGCGCTATCAGACTTTCGGGCAATCTTGTCAATCTCATCGATGTAAACAATGCCTTGACTGGCCTTCTTGACATCGTAATCAGCTGCCTGCAGAAGGTTAACCAGAATATTTTCGACATCTTCTCCGACATAACCGGCCTCGGTAAGTGTGGTAGCATCTGCCATGGCAAAAGGCACATTGAGAATCCGCGCCAGGGTCTGGGCCATCAAGGTCTTGCCACTGCCGGTGGGTCCGATCAAAACCACATTGCTCTTCTGCAGCTCAACATCACTATTATCGGCGAAAGTACCAACATTGATCCGCTTGTAATGATTATGAACCGCCACAGACAAGACTTTCTTGGCCTGCTCCTGACCGATGACATAGGCCTCGAGATGTTCATTAATCTGCATCGGCTTGAAACCGGTTGGTTCCGCAACATCTTCTGAGCCATTCTTAAGGTCATCCTTGACGATATCGTTACAGAGCTCGATACACTCGTCACAGATATAAACAGATGGGCCGGCAATCAACTTCCTGACATCTTCCCGCCCTTTTCCGCAAAAAGAACAAAGAACATTTACATCGCCATCATTTTTATCATCTACACTCATAAACTTACTTTGCCTCTCCGACAGCTTCTCGCTTATCAAGAACCTTGTCTATAATGCCATATTTTAGGGCTTCTACCGCATTCAGGAAAAAGTCCCGTTCGGTATCGATCTGAATTTTCCTGATCTTCTGGCCAGTATGCCCGGCCAAAATACGATTAAGATCCTTGCGAATTCGAAGAATCTCTTTGGCATGAATATCAATATCGGTGGCCTGCCCTTGAAAACCACCCATCGGTTGATGAATCATAATTCTGGCATTCGGCAAGGCATAACGTTTCCCCTCCGCACCAGCAGCCAGCAAGACCGCACCCATACTGGCCGCTTGTCCCAGACAAAGGGTAGCTATATCGCACTTTACGTATTGCATGGTATCGTAAATTGCCAAACCGGCCGTCACCACCCCTCCAGGGGAATTAATGTAAAAGGTGATATCTTTATCCGGGTCATCTGCTTCCAAAAAAAGCAGCTGGGCAATGATCAGATTGGCAATCTCATCGTTAACTGCTGTACCAAGAAAGATAATCCGCTCTTTAAGCAGACGGGAAAAGATATCATAAGCCCGCTCACCACGGGGAGTCTGCTCGACGACCATCGGGATAAGGCTCATTATTTGTCTCCAGCATCCTTAGTGGTGGTCTTCTTGGCCGCAGGCTTCTTGGCGGCTGGCTTCTTGGCGGCAGGTTTCTCGGCTGCAGGCTTCTTGGCGGCAGGCTTCTTGGCGGCAGGCTTCTTGGCCGCAGGTTTCTTTGCCGCAGGCTTCTTGGCCGCTGGCTTCTTGGCGGCAGGCTTTTTGGCCTCAAGAGCCTCGCCACCACCCTTAACCGTCTTGATTTTAGCGTTATCACGTAAGAATTTTATGATCTTCTCACTCAACAACTCATTCATGAAAGGCAGCAAGTCATCACGATTGGCAAAATACTTCTTCACCTCATCAACGGGCATATTGTAACGTCCACTGATTCGTTTGAAGCCGTTCTCGATGTCCCCGTCATCCAACTTGATACTTTCAACCTCGGCAATTTTCTTGAGGATAAAATCGCCCTTCACTCTTTTCGTGGCGGTATCTTTATACTGTTCAACCAGCTCGTCGCGATTCAGACCAGCAGATTCCAGAGTCATGTTCTGATTAGTAAGATTGTCTTCCATCTCCTTGATCATGTTATTAATTTCGTAGGCCGCCAAGCGCTTCGGAACCTCGATCTCATGGGAGTCAAGAAGTTGCATCATCAGCTTATCAGCCATAGCGCCGGCACCGGCATCCTCTTTTTCCTTACTTATTTTGGCCTTGATGGCCGCCTTCAGATCATCAAGAGAATTGTATTCATTGCCGGCATCCTTGGCAAATTCATCATCAATCTCAGGAAGAACCCGCTCCTTGACTTCTTTTATTTCGATATCGAATTTAACCTTCTTGCCAGCCAGAACCGGGTTGGGAAAATTCTCGGGAAAATCGATCTCCCGCTCGGTCTTATCACTTTTCTTCAGACCGGTAATGGTTTTTTCAAATTCATCACCAAAACGACCGGAACCTATTTCAATTGAGAAATTTTCAGCCTTGACCTGCTTCATCTCCTGACCGTTGTGAAATCCCTGAAAATCGACCACCGCCACATCACCATCCTGAACGCCGCGATCTTCAACACTGCGCAGAGGAGCACCTTCACGTTGCATATTCTCAAGAGCAACAGCTACTTCATCGTCACTGGCCTCGGTGTCATCCACCTCGACCTCAAGGCCCTTATAATCACTCAACTCGAATTCAGGGCGGACCGCGATTTCGGCATCGTAGACAAAAGTGCCGTCATCCTCGAACTTCTGACTACGGATTTCAGGATGGACAACTGCATCCAGTTTGGTCTGTTCAAGAGCATCAAAATATGTATTCTGTATCATTTTTTCGGCAGTATCATACTCAATCTTGGAGCCATACTCTCTTTCCAAGACTTTTCGCGGGACCTTACCTTTCCGAAAACCTTTGACAGAGACGGTTTTGCTCAATTTACGATAGGCCTTTTCCAATTCTTTCTTAACGTCATCGGCCGCCAGAACTATCTTGAGACTTTTAGTGTTGGAACCAGAATCTTCAACTGTAACCTGCATTTTTCCCTTCCTTTACGCTTAACTTGACTTGATAAACCAAAAAAAAACGGTGAGTTAAAAAATTTGGTGCGAGAGGGGGGAGTTGAACCCCCAACCACTAAGTGGGCTGGATCCTAAATCCAGTGCGTTTACCAATTTCACCACTCTCGCGCAAATCACGTAAATTAAACAACTTTACTCACTCAGTCAAGGGTTGACCCGACAAATAATTACCCAGCAAGGCGAAAACAAGAGACTTTTCCCTGAGCAAATCCACCTTGCCAATCAC
>DAOVJK010000205.1 GCA_030673265.1 Pseudomonadota bacterium
GCCTGCTGCCGACCATGCTTGTTTTTTCTGCACTGAGTGGCCTGGCCACCTACATTTTTCTCAGGCGCAAGCAGATCCTGGCCGGTCAGTAACCAGCCCTTTGGTCTAGCCCGCATATTTCACCAGTCTAAATGCCCGATTGCGAAACGCTCGACAGGTAGAGTATCAGGCTAGCTCGCAGACCAGCGACAACAAGAGACAGACGGGGCCTTGCTTAATCAGCAAGGCCCTTTTTCAGATATTATTCACCTATGTCGATATTTACCGGCGACCAATACATCTGGACGACAAAAGAAATCTCCGGATTGGCTGGGAACAAGGCAAATGCGTCGCCTTCGACTAACAGGACTTGATCTCCGGCTTCGATCTCGTTTTCCGCCCCTGCTGTTTTAAGAGTACCCACGCCCTTCAAGACCGTAATTCAAAGCTCACCATCAGACACCGGCCACAATGAGACCTGACTTTTACAGGGTACTTCAAGAACCTGGGTTCTTGATTGCGTTTGCGCAGCTATCTCTCTGGCCGTTCTTTCGACAAATTGGCTGTTCTTCCAAATTTCCATAAGCTCTATTCCTTGGGGCCGGCGAGATTAGGCCTCAAATCCCATCATTTAAGATTATTGACCCAGGGTCCGGGAAACGACCTCGTACAGATCGCTTGAGATCTTATCGGTCTGCAGGATCTTTTCCAGCTGGGCTTTGACCAAATCCTGCCGCGCCCCGTTAAAGCGGCGCCAGCGCCCGAAACAGCCAGCAATTCGGGCTGCGGTCTGGGGATTAAGCCGGTCCAGGGCGACAATCTGCTCGGCCATGAATTCATATCCCGAGCCGTCGTTCTGATTGAACGCCAGCGGGTTGCCCATCGCGAAAGAACCGAGCAAGGCCCGGACCCGGTTGGGATTTTTGAAGACAAAGGCCGGGTGATCCAGCAGATCTTTGACCATGGCCAGGGTCTCTGGCTTGGGAACGGTGGCCTGCACCGCCAGCCACTTATCCATGACCAGCGGATCTTCCTGCCACTTTTCTGCAAAACTGGCCAGTACGGCAGCAGCGCAAGCCGAACCACCATGGACCATAATCCGTAAGGCGGCCAACTCATCGGTCATATTATCGGCTGAACGATACTGCGCCAGGCTAAGCTCGTCTGCTGCCGGGTCTCCGGAGACCGCCAGATAGGCCAGGCAGATGTTTTTCAGGGCGCGGCGCCCGGACAAGTCAGGATCATACCGATACGGTTCGCTCTGCCGGTTCTCGGCCAAGCAGACCTTGAAATCCTCCCGCAAAGCTGCCGCCAGATTCCGGCGGGCAAACTCCCGGGCCCCATGGATGGCTTCGACCTCGATCACCTCACAAAACTCGGCCAGATAGCCTTCCGAGGGCAGGGTCAGGAGCTGGGCCAGATAGGCAGGATCAAGGCGCTCCCGGTCGGCCAGAACTGCGCGGTAGACCCCGATGAATTCCTGATCGGCTACCATCTCCCGACCATGCAGATAATCATCGATGAGCAGGCCGATCTTGCGGACCGCCAGAATCTGGGCCGCTTCCCAACGGCAGAACGAATCACTATCATGGCCGACAAGCAGGGCCAATTCAGCATCACTATAATCATATTCAAGTTTGACCGGGGCCGAAAACCCCCGCAGCAGGGAAGGCGTCGGTGGCTCAGCAATATCTTTAAAGGTGAAACTCTCTTCCTCGGCCCGTAACTCCAGAAGCCTCGAAAACTCCCCGCCATCGCCATTCTCACCAACCATATTAAGCGGCAGTTGTCGGCCATCACCTGCCAGAAGCCCGATCCTGACCGGGATAAGGAAGGGCTCCTTCTCGGTCTGGCCTGGCGTAGCCGGGCAACTCTGCCGGAAAGTCAGAGTGAAAGTCTGGCTGGCCCGATCATGCACCCCACTCACCTTTAGCACTGGGGTACCGGCCTGGCGATACCAGTTCATGAACTGGCCAAGTTGCCGGCCACCCGCCTCGGCCATGGCGCCAACAAAATCCTCGACGGTGGCAGCCTCGCCGTCATGCCTGGTCAGATAAAGCTGCAACCCGCGCCGGAAAGCATCTTCACCAAGCAGGGTATGGATCATCCGGACCAGCTCCGAGCCCTTTTCATAGACGGTAATAGTATAGAAATTATTGATCTCGATATATGAGTCAGTCCGGACCGGATGGGCCATCGGCCCCTTATCCTCGGGAAACTGGTGGCTGCGCAGCACCGTTACATCGCTGATTCTCTTCACCGGCCGCGAGGTCATGTCGGCCGAGAATTCCTGGTCCCGGAAAACGGTCAGACCTTCCTTGAGACTCAGTTGAAACCAGTCGCGGCAGGTCACCCGGTTGCCGGTCCAGTTGTGAAAATATTCATGGCCGATGACCGCCTCAATATTTTCGTAATCCGTATCGGTAGCGGTGGCCGGAGTGGCCAGCACATATTTGGAGTTGAAAACATTAAGCCCCTTGTTCTCCATGGCGCCCATATTGAAATCATCGACCGCCACCACCATATACTGGTCCAGATCGTACTCAAGACCGTAGGTCTCTTCATCCCAGGCCATCGCCTTCTGCAAAGATTCCAGGGCGTGGCCGCAACGATCCAGATTATGTGGTTCCACGAAAAATTGCAGGGCGATCCGGCGGCCGGAACCGGTGGTGTAAAAATCCTCAACCAGGGAGAGCTGCCCCGCCACCATCGCAAAGAGATAACCGGGCTTGGGGAATGGATCCTGCCATTTAACCCAGTGCCGCCCGTCATCGAGATGACCGCCATCGATCCGGTTGCCGTTGGCCAACATGACCGGGTACTTCTCCGGATCACCGATCAGGGTCACCTCGAAGCGGCTCAACACATCGGGCCGGTCGGCAAACCAGGTAATCCGCCGGAAGCCCTCCGCCTCACACTGGGTACAGAGCTTGTGCCCCGATTTGTATAATCCTTCCAGGGCGGTGTTCTGATCAGGATGGATGGTATTCTCGATTTCCAGAACCATCTCCGCAGGCGGGGTCGTAATGATCAGATGGTTGTCATCAACATTATACAGGTCTGCCTCGAGGAGATCCCCGTTCAAACAGATCCTTTTCAGAGCTAATTCCTGACCATCCAGAATAAGAGGCAGCCCGCCTTTTTGCCGATCATAATTGGCGCTGATCGTCAACCGTGATTTGACCAGGGTGGTGGCATCATCGAGCTCGAATGTCAGTTCGGTCCGGCGAATCAGATAGGGGGGGGGCCGGTAGTCGGCCAGATAGATGGTTTGGGGGTTGGCTTCGCTCAAAATTATCACCCGGCTTGAAGTTTACGAGAGTTCAGCAAGGGGCTCTCCCCCTTTTCCGACCTGTGCTCACTTTCATGGGCGAATCTACCGAAAAGCGGACCAGAAGTCCAACCTTTTAGGAGCGGGAGAGCTTGGCAAAATCAGCTCCAGGGTCTGCCGGAGGATTTCCTGGGCGCTCAACTTACGGAGTCGCGCTGGAGACCGACGACCTTGCCCTGGATCAGCACTTCGCCAAAACCGTAACACTGCGAGGGGTACCGAGGGTTTTCCGGCCGCAGCTCGATGTGGTCGGGCCGCAGGAAAAAACGTTTGACCGTGGCTTCCTCATGCTCGATCAAGGCCACCACGATTTCGCCGTTCTCAGCATATTGACGGGGTTCGCACAGCACCAGATCGCCCGGCAGGATGCCGGCGCCTTGCATGGAATCACCCTTGACCCGCAGGGCAAAGAGATTGTCGCCCCGGTAAATATTGCCGTCGACAATGACCACCCCGTCCCATTCCTGCTGGGCATACAGGGGCAGGCCGGCCGAGACCCGGCCGACGATGGGTACTTCCCGGAAGCGTTGTCGGGCCGGATGTTGCCGCCCCGGATCTGAATCCGGGGTCAACAACACCAGACTGCGGCCGTAACGGCCTTGCCGCCGAATATAGCCCTTGGCCTCAAGGACCTTTAGGTACTGCGCCGTCGCCGCATGGCTGATTCCCAGAGCAGCCGCCGCTTGCCGCAGGCTGGGCGTGGTGCCGTGGCCTTTTATTTCTGCTTCGTAATATTCCAGCACGTGCTGTTGTTTCGGGGTGAGGAGGTTGCGCATGGTTTGCCTCAGGAGTCGGTCGGTCTCGCCTAGATGGGTGGGGTTGTGAGTTCATTAGCCGGTCGGCCGGGCTTTTTACAGCAATACCCGGCCGGTTAAGAACGTGGGTATAGATCATGGTGGTCGCGACATCGGCATGTCCGAGGAGTTCCTGGACGGTGCGGATGTCATAGCCATCTTCCAGGAGATGGGTGGCGAAGGAGTGGCGAAATGTATGACAACTCCCCTGCCGGGTCGAACCGTTTTCCTGCACGGCCCGTTTTACGGCCTTCTGCAGATTGCTCTCGTCGGCATGGTGGCGACGCACCTTGCCGCCCCGGGGATCAACCGAGAGATTGGCGGAGGGAAAGACGTACTGCCATCCCCATTCCTGGTTAGCCTTGGGATATTTCCTCGCCAGCGCCGATGGCATATAGACTTCACCATGACCAATTCGCAGATCCGCCTCATGAAGCTCCTTGACCCGACGCAGATGTTCCCGCAGGGGTTCCTGAAAACGGTCGGATAAAACGGTAAGCCGCTGCTTGTCGCCCTTACCGCGCACCAGGAGCTGTTGCCGGGCAAAATCCACGTCCTTGACCCGCAGACGCACGCACTCCATAAGGCGCAACCCACTCCCATACAATAGACCCGCCATCAGGCCCAAGGTGCCTTCGAGTGCTTCCAACACTCGATCTACCTCGTCCATGGTAAATACCACCGGCAAGCGCTGGGGCTTTTTGGGCTTTGCATAAGGGCCGATATCCCCCAGGGGTTTTTCAAGAACTTTAGCATAAAGAAAGACAATGGCATTAAGGGCTTGTCTTTGCGTGTTCCCAGCCACCTCTCGGGTTGTGGCCAAATATTCAAGATATCTTTTGACATGCTCGGCCCCGGCCGTTTCGGGATCTTGTAATTCAATGAAATTGATATACCGGCAGATCCACTCCAAGTAGGTTTTTTCGGTTTTATAGGCATAATGCAGGGTTCTCAGAACGGTTCGTGATTTACCCAACAGGCCTGGACAACGCAAATCAACTCCATTAAAATTAGTAGTATCTTTAAAATTCTTCTGAGACGGCAAGCTGGAAAAGACTTTGGGTTGGGAACAAGGCACTGCAGCTGGATCTCTGAGACGCACAGGCCAGGGCGTGGCCCATGATAAGATCAAACATTCTCCGAACAACAGGCGGAAGGAATCATTCGCCTGTTCCAGTTGCCATTCCTTATACCTGTCCTGAGTAACCATGAGGTTCAGGTAAGACTGCACCTCATCACCGGTCAGATTGTTTAAGGGCTGACCTCGGAAGGTTTTTTCGAGATTTTTCACCCAATAGAGATAGAACTCAACTATCTTTTTGGATTTCACATGCGATTCAACTGTTGCTCTATACTTTTCCGTCAAGCGCTTATCCATCTTAGCCTCCCTTAAAAACCCACAATTACTATGAGCTAGATACGCTATAATGTTTGCACAATGTAAAGACCATTGTCAATGTTTTATTTACAATGGAGAGCATAATGAAAAAATGAATCCGCATTTTCCAATAGGTACGGATTCCGCCTATCCCAATAGGTACGGATTCTGCCTATTCCAGTAGGTAGGGATTCCACCTATTCACAATTCAAAGTCATGGCAGAATCGGGAAAACCAAACAAATTTTAAGATCAAAAACATCAAGTGTTGACAAGAGATGACCTCTCTGTTGCCTATTCCACGGAAGTCTGCCACCCATTCCAGCTGAAGGTTGCCACCTAAACCATGGCAAAGCTGCCACCTATCGGAGCGAAGCGACGCTGGTATTTTAAGTACTTACTCTACA